>CAJXVR010000032.1 GCA_913061285.1 uncultured Verrucomicrobiota bacterium
GATGTAGAGAGGTCTCGTGGGCTCGGAGATGTGTATAAGAGACAGGGATTACGCCGCTTGAATTCTACAACAGCTGCAATGATTTCTCGACTCGGTCCTTTAGGTCCAGCCTTCCCTCGTTTCTTCGGTGAGAACAGTAGTTTATATTTCTGTTTCTGCAGGAAATCGCGGAATCGTAAGAGTGTTGCCGGGCGGAGGGCCATGGCAGCTTGCTTGAGTCTTCGCTTGGAAAGAAAGGAAGCGAAGAAGCCGAGCAGAATACGGTGGGGTGGTTTGATATTGGGAGCGCGTTCCCGCCCGCGATTGAGGATGATGAGTTGTTGCGTGAGCAAAAGATTCTGGGCGATGACAGCCGAGAGACCGTCCTTGCGGCAGAGCATGACGAGGCAGCGGAGAAACTGCGCAAACAAAGACAGCAAAAGGTTTATTCCGAGGAGCTTACGAGGGTATGGCGATCACTGCAACTGGCGTTGGATAACAATTCGCTACCCACAGCTAGTCTGGGTCCCGTTCCCGACGGTGGGTGTTGTTCAGCGAAAGTATTGGCTTTCTCGAATGAGTCTGTATACTCGTCATTCGAACCCCTTAACACCCAGTGTGCAATATGAACGAATCTCTCCTATGGTGGTGGCGATTGCTTCGCCGTTCGCTATCAATGTCATGTCTTCTTTTCGCCTTCCTTGTCAGCTGTCCAACTTGGGCTCAGGTTAATATCTTTGTTGATTTTGGCGGTGTCGAGGGAAATGGTGCCGGCGCTTCTCCTGATCCCTGGGTTACGATCGATAGCTTGATCGAAGATGAGCCGGTCGAAATTGGAAGTGGTGTGACTCTAACCCCGCTTGATGATGGCTTTACGGCCAACAATCCTGCTCCACCCAATGAAGATGCCGAGTATGATGGCATTATTATCCCGCACGAGGCTCGTAATGACTATTTGTTTAAGAACGTGGATACGGCGGGAACTGAGGCGCGCATGCGGATCGATGGATTGCCGGCCGGGACCTATAACATTACGGCGTAAGGTGCCAAAAGTCGCTTAATAAGTGAAAGTTGTTGATATAGAATGGTTTGAGACGATGAGCGCCAAGGATTCGAGGTGGCCAATCTGACAGGAGTGGGTAGTGTCGAAGGGAATGGATCCGAGTCGTTTCATCCTTATTTGTCTCGCTGGTTGGATAAATCGAGAGCAGCAGTCTGCGATGGAGTATCTGCGTGAGGAGATTCGCGTTATAAAGGAGCATGTTGTTCCGAAACGGCTTCGATTTACAGATGAGCAGAGAAGGAGGCTCGCCGCAAAAGCCAAGAGAGTGAAGTTTGGCCGATTGAAAGAAATCTCCAATCTGGCCACGCCGCAGACATTGCTGGATTGGTTCCGGCGATTGGTGGGCGCCAAGTATGATTCGAGCGAGAAACGGATAGGGCGCCCGCGGACGAAAGTGGACATAGCTGAACTGATCGTTCGATTCGCGACGGAGAACCGACATTGGGGCTACGGATCAATCGAAGGAGCTCTATTGCACTTGGGGCACGATGTATCGAGGACGACAATCGCCCGTGTGCTGAAGAAGGCCGGAATCGAGCCTGCGCCGCTCCGAAAGAAAGGAATGACTTGGGCTGAGTTTCTCGAGAGTCATTGGAGTGTCATGGCGGCAACGGATTTTTTCACGACGGAGGTATGGACTACGCGAGGATTGATTCGTTATCACGTATTGTTTGTGATCCGTCTGGCAACAAGGGAAGTCAAAATAGTCGGAATTGTTCCGGAAGCGAGTGACGATTGGATGAAGCAAATCGCGCGCAATATGACGGACTGTGTTGACGGCTTTCTCAAAGATTTGAAATACTTGATCCATGACCGAGGAACGCATTTTTCAAAGGCGTTTAAGATGATTTTTGATGGCGGTGGCGTGAAAACAGTTCGTCTTCCGAGGCGAAGTCCTAATTTGAATTCTTTCGCAGAACGGTGGGTGCGCACGGCTAATGAGCTGTGCATAAACCGAATGAAATTCTTTGGGGAGGGCTCATTGAGAAGAGCGCTCACTGAGGTCGAAATCTTCTACAATCAAGAACGCTCACATCAAGGCATCGGAAACAAGATCATCAGACCTGAGTTCAGCGAACTAACGACAGACGGAGAACTAGAGCGTCGATCTCGACTCGGTGGATTAATGAATTACTATTATCGAAAAGCCGCGTGAAATTTGGTGTGATCGACTTTTGGCACCCTACGGGTTCACGGAAGAAATTCGATTTTCAAGTGGAGAATCTCCATTCTATGTGAATCTCTGTAAATCCTTGTAATCAGGGACTCATGAGAGTGATCGCGAAACAGGGCGAAATGTAACGTGGGTTTGTAGAGGGTAAATGTAGAGAGTAAAGAGTGGCGGAGAGAGCGGGATTCGAACCCGCGGTAGCCTTTGAGGGCTACGTCGGTTTAGCAAACCGGTGCTTTCGACCACTCAGCCATCTCTCCCCGCTGCGGCAGTGACTGAACTGTTTTTTTGTTTGGGTCGCAAGGAAATTCTGCCTGATTTTTCCGACTTTTATTTTTTTACGTCGCTGCCTCGTCTGTGGCCTTTATACGTAGAGGGCTGTTCTGAGTTCGTGAAGCATCACGCTGAGGAGGCCATGGCGCTTATTGGGGTCGGTTTCGAGGCTTTTTAGAATGGTTTTTTCTACAGCTACCGGGATCCCTAAATTGATCTCACGGGGTGGGGTGAATTCGCTACGGTTGAGCTGTTTCTTCAGGATCTCCGCGGGTGTGGCCCCCGCAAAGGGTTTTTGGCCCGTGAAGATCTCATAGGCGGAGACCCCATAGGCAAAAATATCGGCTCGGTGATCAACCGGAAGGCGTTGGAGCTGTTCTGGGGACATGTAGGCCGGAGTGCCGGGGTTTTTCGCGAGTTTGGTCGGTTTTTCGGGGCGGTTCAGCGCCAAATCAAAGTCAACAAGTCGAACGTTCCAATTGGAGGAGACCAGAACATTTTCGGGTTTGAAGTCGAGATGCATGTAACCGCAGTCATGGACGTGTTCGAGGGCTTCTCCCATGTCTATTAGGATATTGCCAATGTATTGGCTCAGTTCGTCACTGGGATTGGCCATCCATTCCTTCAGATTTGCCCCTTCGACATATTCCATCGCCATGAAGGGAATGCCCTTGATCTTTCCGTGTTCGACGTAGTGAACGATGTAGTCGTGCTCATGGACTTCGGCGAGGACTTCACATCCCTTGACGAACCGTTTCTTAGCCGTGCCGTCGCGACGGAGCTTGGGCAGCAGTTTGCGAACAGCCACGGTCTGGCCTTCTGGATTGGTGGCCTGCCAGAGATCGGCCATACCGCCGGTGTTAATGAGCTCGATCAGGCGATAGGGTCCGAAAGGCCCTGGTTCGTGCTCGTCTGGAGCATCGGTGTTTTTTGAGAAAATGTTCAGCATCTTACCGAGCCGCGGGTTATAGCGGATATCGAATTGAAGTTGAAAGTTCTTAATTTTCTCGCTTTCGCCTCGAAACGTTGATCCTGGACGTCGACGAGGTCTAGGCAAGAGCTTGGGGACGAGGGATAGGACGGGGCAGTCAGGCTTGAATCTTGGGCTTCTGAGGGGCGATCGGTCTTGCATCGTAGCTTGTGCTCGCTTAAAAAGCGGTCGTCTTTAATTGAAACGATGACAACGACTCCTTCTCCAATTCGTGTTGCGGTAGCCGGCGCTGCCGGCCAAATCGGGTATTCTCTCTTGTTCCGGATTGCTTCGGGCGCAATGTTTGGGCCGCACCAACCGGTGATCCTTCATCTTATCGAAATTGAGCCGGCGATGGGAGCTCTCGAGGGTGTCGTGATGGAGTTGGAGGATTGCGCCTTTCCTTTGCTCAAGGGCATTGTGCCTACGTGCAGCCTCGACGAAGGCTTCAGTAGTGTGAATTGGGCCCTTTTGGTGGGGAGCGTCCCTCGTAAGGCCGGCATGGAGCGCCAGGATCTGCTTGGGATCAATGGAAAAATCTTCGTCGGGCAGGGGCAAGCGATTCAGAACAATGCAGCAAGTGATGTCCGAACCTTGGTGGTCGGAAATCCATGCAATACGAATTGTTTGATTGCGATGAATAATGCTCCAGACGTGCCTCGATCTCAGTGGTTTGCCATGACGCGTTTGGACGAGAACCGCGCGAAGTCTCAGCTCGCCAAGAAGGCAGGAGTCGATGTGACTGAGGTGACGAATTTGGCCGTTTGGGGGAACCACTCAGCCACTCAGTATCCTGATTTCACCAATGCTAAGATTGGGGGGAAAGCTGCTGCCTCCGTGATTAATGATGCGGAATGGCTACAGGGAGACTTTATCAAAACGGTCCAGCAACGCGGTGCTGCGATCATTAAAGCTCGTGGGGCTTCGAGCGCGGCGAGTGCTGCGAATGCGGTTGTGGATTCGGTGGCATCGATCGTGAATCCGACAATGAGCGGGGATTGGCACAGTGTTTGTATTGCGTCGCAAGGGCATTATGGAATTGAAGAGGGCTTGATCTGTTCGTTCCCGATCCGAAGCCATGGTAGCGAGATCGCCGTTGTCGACAGCTTGGCGATTGACGAGTTTAGCCAGGGGCGGATTGACGTCACAGTGAATGAGTTGAAGGAAGAAAAGGCCATGGTGGCTGCGCATCTTCCCAAGGCTTAATCGAGTTTCCTGGATGACATCCGAAGAGTTTGCCGGTCTGATTGATCATACGCTCCTGTCGCCCACGGCGACAGGAGCGGATTACAAGCAGCTTTGTGTCGAGGCCGTTGAATGCGGGTTTTACAGCGTTTGTGTTCCAAGTTCTCGGGTCGAGCTCGCTGTGAGTGAGACCGAAGATTCTTCGGTCCGGGTCTGTTCGGTGGTCGGTTTCCCTTTTGGCTATGCGGATGCCGATTCGAAACGCTACGAGACCGAGGTGGCGGTTGATCTGGGGGCGCATGAGATTGACGTGGTGCTTAACCTCGGATTGGTTAAGGAAAAGGCCGATTCACACATCTTTCGTGAACTGCGAGACGTTGTTGAGGCGGCAGACGAACGCCCGGTGAAAGTGATCTTGGAGACGGGGTTACTGGATGAAGACGAGATTGTTCGCCTGCTTGAACTCTTTAAGAAAACGGGCGCGCACTTTGTCAAAACCTCGACTGGCTTTGGGCCTCGA
Source organism: uncultured Verrucomicrobiota bacterium (assembly GCA_913061285.1). Lineage (GTDB taxonomy): Bacteria > Verrucomicrobiota > Verrucomicrobiia > Limisphaerales > AAA164-E04 > UBA2970. The sequence continues at coordinate 5,162 of CAJXVR010000032.1, forward strand.
GGAGCGAGTGTCGAAGATGTTCAATTACTTCGAGAACATGTCGGCCCCGGCTATGGCGTAAAAGCGTCGGGCGGGATACGAGATTGCCCAACGGCTTTGGCCATGATCGAGGCGGGAGCGAACCGCCTCGGTACCTCGGCCTCGGTTCGGATTCTCGAGCAGTTTCGAGACGCCGAGTCAGATCTGGCAAGTTCAGCTGAATAGCGAGTGAAACCGTGATTGACTGAGCCCCCGGGGCTTCGTTAGCGCGACGTCTTTGTGAAGGTTTCGGCGAGGGAAATGGTCTTGATCATTGATTTTGATTTGTTGACCGTTTCCTGAAATTCCATTTCTGGTTGAGAATCATTCACCCACCCACCGCCTGCTTGAACGTAGGCTTTTCCGTCTTTGAGCAGAGCGGTTCGAATGGTGATACAGCAGTCAAGATTGCCATTGTAGGAGAAATATCCGACGCATCCGCCATAGGGGCCTCGCTGAGATTGCTCTAACTCGGAAATAATCTGCATAGCGCGGACTTTTGGGGCCCCGCTAAGCGTGCCTGCCGGGAAGGTGGCGCGCATCAAGTCGTAAGGGCTCTTGTTACTTGAGAGCTTTCCTTCGACTTGCGATACGATGTGCATCACGTGGCTGTAGCGCTCGATGATCATTAGGTCCTTCACCTCCACGGACTCGTAATCGCAGACGCGCCCGATGTCGTTTCGTGCCAAATCGACGAGCATGACGTGTTCGGCGCGTTCCTTCGGATCGGCTAGCAATTCTTCTTCGTTAGCGAGATCTTCGCTGCGCGTCTTTCCGCGTGGGCGAGTGCCGGCGATGGGGCGGATTTCCACCTGACCTTCTTCGCTCCTGACGTGAATTTCCGGTGAAGCCCCGACGAGGGCCATGTCCTCGAGTTCCAAGATGAACATGTAGGGGGAGGGATTGACTGAGCGGGCTGCGCGATAAACGTCGAGTGGAGAGGCGGAAACCTCAGCGGTGAATCGTTGGGAACCAACCACCTGAATGATATCGCCAGCTTTGATGTATTCTTTAGCTTGATCAACATTTGAGAGGAATTGATCCTTCTTCATGTTGGACTCGAATTCTAGCGGTGGGGCATCGGGAACCAGCGGTGCTGGCTCGTATTGGACAGGTTGCGCGAGTGCGGCTACGAGGGATTCGATGCGTGTTATGGCCTTTCGGTAAGCTTCGTCGATTTGCTCGTCCGGCGAGAGCTTGGCGTTCACGATGATCGTGATGGTTTGAGAGACGCGATCAAAGACTAGCAACTCGTCTGTAATGAGAAAATAAACGACCGGCGTGCCTAATTCGTTTTTCTCCGGCTTTGGGACGGAAGGTTCGACGTCGTGGATAAATTCGTAACCGATAAAGCCGACGGCGCCCCCTGTGAATCGATTCGGCAGCTCGGGGAGGGTGACTGGCTTGAATCGGCTGAGATAGCCCTCAATCACCTCGAGTGCATCCTTGACCTCACCTGGTTTGCGTTCGGCATTGCCCGGGACAATCCGGTAGGATTCAGGGGCTTGGCCTTGAGCGCGGATTTCCACTTTGTCATCGTCCTGGCGAATAATCGTCTTGGGATTGCATCCGACGAACGAATATCGCCCGAGATGTTCGCCTCCTTCGACGGACTCAAACAGGAAGGTCTCGCCTTGATCGCGGAGCTTCCAATAGGCCGAGACCGGCGTGTCAAAGTCGGCCAAGATTTGGCGAGTGACCGGAATCAGGTTTCCGTCAGTGGCTAGGGTTTTGAATTCGTCTAAATTCGGGTAATACATGGTTACGCGGGGAGGAAAATAACGGCTCGAATGACTAAGTCTCGCGTCAGGCTCACGATCAGATTGCGCTGAATCGTGATTTGACACGTGCGAGAATCCATCGCCTTTGCCAGAATGGGGACATGTACGTCATTACAGATGAACGGTGTTTGGCATATCATTCGCCAGGTCACCCCGAACGGCCTGCACGGGTGAAAGATACGCTGGCTAAACTGCGAGCTCAAGATGAACTTCACATAGAGTGGTGTGCTCCGTCGGATCCCGACGAGACAGTTCTCGAGAGGGGCCACTCGAAAGGCCATCTTCAGTCCCTAAAGGCCCCGGGCGGGGATTTTGATGGCGACACGCCGGCCTACCCTGGAATCGATGGCCACGCTCGTCGCGGGGTGGGTGGTGCGATGGACGCCTTGAATTTTTCTCTGAAGGGTGATTTGGCTTTCAGTTGCTTGCGGCCACCGGGGCACCATGCCATGGCGAATCGAGCGATGGGGTTTTGTTATCTTAGTTCGGTGGGGCTTTCGGTTCTCCACGCGGCTTCGGTATTCGGAAAACGGGTGGCTGTTTTTGATTTTGATGTCCATCACGGCAACGGCACGGAGGCCTTGCTCCTTGATCAGCCTAATGTCGCCTTCTTTTCGGTTCATCAACATCCTTGCTATCCGGGGACCGGGGTGAATGACGTGGGGCGAAATTGTTTTAATTATCCTGTGCCTCCGCAAACTCCGCGTGAGGACTACCGCGCGGTCCTTAGCCGGAGTTTGGCTGCCCTAGTCAAGTGGAAACCGGATTTGATTGCTGTTTCGGCGGGGTTTGATGCCTACGCGCGAGATCCGATTGCTCAAGAAACGCTTGAAGCAGAGGATTTTAGGGCTTTGGGAGATGAGATTCGGCGCCAAGGCATTCCTTTTTACTCGGTGCTTGAAGGGGGCTACAGTGATGAGCTCCCCGAGCTCGTGTTTGCCTTTCTTAAGGGCATCAATGGTCTTTGAATGAATGCGATGGATTTGAGTTCGGTTTCAGCGATTGCGGTTGAATAAAGTCCATTGACCATCTTCGCTTGAAGCGATCACAATCCTTACGATTAGAATGCCAAGGATCTACCGTAGCCACGAATGAAATCGCTCGATCACCTCTACACTCAGCTCACTCGGCCAACCTCGGCAAAGCTTGTCCTGCTCGTTCTCGACGGCTTGGGAGATTTGGCGGGCAAAGAGGAAGGGTATTTGACGCCGCTCGAGGCTGCGTCGACTCCTCACCTTGATGATCTCACGCAGGATTCTGCCTTGGGGCGCATGAATCCGGTAGCTCCGGGGATCACTCCCGGTAATGGTCCCGGGCAGCTCGGATTATTTGGCTACGATCCGGTCGAGTATCAAATCGGACGCGGCGTGATTGAAGCCCTGGGGCTGGGGCTCGAACTGAAACCTGGTGACCTCGCGGCACGGGCGAATTTTTGCACCTTAGATGCCGATGGGATCGTTTCAGACCGGCGAGCGGGTCGAATTGATTCGAACCATTGTGAGCGTCTTTGTGCTCTCCTATCGGAGCAGATCAAACGGATCGACGATATTGATGTGATCTTTCGCTCGGGCAGAGGGCACCGATTCGTTGTGGTTTTCCGAGGTCCTGGATTGGATGGGCCATTGACAGACTCCGATCCGCATTGTGATGGGAGGTCAGTGGGGCGTGTTGAGCCCGTGCAGGCGGACTGTGAGGGTGCGAAGAAGGCGGTAGCCATCCTTGCTAAATTCAATGAGCGGGCCTTGTCGATTCTTGCTTCAGACTCGAAGGCAAACGGAGTCTTGATGCGTGGAATTGCGGCTCGCCCCAATCTCCCGACCTTTGAAGAACGGTATCGGCTTCGGGCATCGGCTCTGGCTGTACATCCCCTGTATCAGGGATTAGGGCAACTCGTTGGCATGCGAACGGAGCACGGCCTAGAAGGGATAGAATCCCAATTTCGGAGATATCTCGACACCTACGAGAAGTACGATTATTTTTTTATTCATTACCGTTACACAGGTATTTTTGGAGCCGAGGGGCAATTCGAGGCGAAGAAAAAGGCGATTGAAGATCTGGATGCTGCCTTGCCGGTGCTCTTGAGTAAACGCCCGGATGTGCTCGCGATTACCGGAGACCACTCGTCCCCCTGTCTCGTTCAGGGGCATTCGTGGCATCCACAACCCGTATTGTTGAATTCGCCATTTTCTGGGTCCGATAAATTGGACCGGTTCACTGAGACGACGGCTAACCTGGGGTCACTTGGCGTGTTTGACGCAAAATACTTAATCCGTCTAATGCAGGCGAATGCGCGAATGCTGGGTAAATTTGGCGCGTAGAATCGAACAGTTTGAAATTTAGTAGAGAGAACGAAACGAAGGGATAAATGAAGGCGGTTATTCTAGCAGCAGGGAAGGGAACACGCATGGGGGATCTGACGTCGGCTCTTCCCAAGCCAATGTTAAAAGTGCACGGGAAACCGATTCTCGAGCATATTATCGAAGGACTCGTAGGGGCTGGTGTCGATGGCGTTTGCGTCATCACGGGATGGAAAGCGGAGGTGATCGAATCCTATTTCGGTGATGGCTCTCAATGGAATACCTCCATCAGCTACGTGCGCCAGGAAGTGCAGGATGGGACGGGAAAAGCGCCGGAGTTAGCCAAGGAATTCGTCGGTGATGACAGTTTCATCCTCACCTATGGGGATATTCTCGTACCTGGGGAAACCTATCAGGAAATGGTGTCGCGGTTTTCTGAACAAGCGTTTTCTGGTTTGCTGACGGTGACTGAAGGGGAGGATGTGACGAAAGGTGGAATCAACTTTTTCGACGATCAGTTTTGTCTCACTCGACTAGTTGAGAAGCCCTCGCTAGAGCAAGTGCAGGCCTTAAAGGACGAGGGCATCCTCCGCGCCGGTGATCCCGTCTATTACAATGCAGGGATCTACATCTTCCAACCCTGCGTCTTTGAGTTTACTGCCAAGCTTGAGAAATCACCAAGGGATGAGTACGAGCTTACCGATGCGATTCAGGCGATGGTGGAATCCCGTCTCTCGATCGCGGGGCATGTGATCGCTGGACGTTGGGTCGATGTACGGGATCCGTCCGTGCTCGCTCAATTGGAAGCAGAATCTGTATAGCGACAGGCGAATCTCTTCTGTCGCGTTTGTGTTTCAAATGTAGATTTAGTTACTCTTCACTAGCGACATTTCAAGCGCCTTTATCTGAGCGATAAAGGCGCTTTTTCATTCTGTGATTTCGGAAAATTACACTCCAGAAGCGTCATGGGCACTCCTTTGTCGAGGGGGGGCTCCTTCCTGAGAAGAAAGAGCTTGTGAATGCTCAATGATTATTCTTAGGTCAAATCGACGGCGGTAGGTTTGAGATGCAATCCGATTCGGAGAGAGTAAAAGAACGGCCATGTGGGAAAACACGTCTAGGTAGGGCTGGCGGGAGGAATTGATGACTCGGCTTGAGTGTGATCATTCAAGAGGGGTTAGCTTCCGAGGTTCGACGAAAGTTGGATCGGACGCCTGTTTATTGAGTCGTTGGTCGGCTGAGTTTGACTGACGCTTAGGTGGCAGTGTCTGAGACATTGGGACTCTGATGCTAAGTCGCATTATTTTCACTTTGGTACATTTTTATAGACCTCCAATTGGGGTTGAATGGAGAACTGCTGCTAGTGGATTACCATTTTTGAGAAGGGTATAGCAGTTGCTTCGTCTATTTCAGCGTAAATGAGAATAGTGAGGTAAACGAATGATACGACAAATCGGTGACAATGTGGTGTATGAAGATCCACGTCGGGTAGGTTATCCCGTGGATATGGAAGTCTTAGCGAAAGAGGCTAATTATCGGGTCGCCCGTTTGGGCGAATTGCTTGGGCTTTCACCGCGAACCTTGCAGCGATATTTCATTGCTGGCTTGGGGGTCAAACCGAAGTATTGGCTTCGAGAACAGCGGATGCGAAATCTGTATCAACTGTTGTCAGACGGTAAGAGTCTTGATGAGGCAGCAGCTCGGGTTGGGTTGCAACGGTACGATTACTTGGCGAGAGAAGTGCGCTTTTTTGAGGGAATCACTCCTGAAGAATTGTTCCTAGAAGCAGAGAACAATGATGACGCGACGACGACGATGCAGCTTCCCCAGAGAGAAGCTGGCGGTGGGTTGGTAGCTCCAAATTCAGAAGCTTCGGAATCGTCCTCGTCGATTTAGCTTAATTACCAGAGACTTGTCGTTTTGATTTCTCCTTCAGCCGTGATCCCGCGGCTGAAGGTTTTTTTGTTCAGATTTCAGGTTCGAAACCTTTCGACATTTAATCGGTCGTCCGGTAGGGCTCTTGGCATGACGGAATCGGACGTGCCGGAATCTTCAGAGTCGACGCTTGAATCCACCAGGTCCTTTCCTGGTAGCCGCTTGGCTTGGGCGATACACCTCGTTATCTTGGGTGCTTATCCTCTAGTCATGGCGGCCCTTTCATTTTCGTCTGGAGAGGGCGATGGCGGTGCGGCATTGAGTCCTTCATTGGGACAGCTCTTTGCCGTTGTTGTATCGGAGCTCGTTCTCTTCTCGCTGTGGTTTGGAGCGGCCTGGTGGTTTTCTCGCGTGAGTTTGCAAGGGTTACTCTTTCGTTGGAACCATGCCTTGTTCACGCCGGTGTATGGATTTCTCTACTCCATTGGGTTGCGGGTGGGTGTTGGGATTGCCGTTCTGGCGACCTTGCTGGTGATCGCTGGCATCGGGGGGGAGAGTATCGATGAAATCGCCGATGGCTTTCGACCCGACGTTGGAAAGGTCGTTGATACCGATCAATTGGGTTCCGATCCGGTCTATCTTGCAGTGAACTGTACGATCGTCAGTTTCGTCCTCGCCGGGTTCCGGGAAGAGCTTTGGCGGGTAGGAATGATTGTCGCCTTGTTCGCCTTATTTCCACGCCTCGATCAATCTGTTAAAGGGAGGCTAGCTGCCATTGCGTTTGTCGCCGTCCTATTTGGACTTGGTCATGCTGTCCAAGGTGCAGGCGCGGTGGTTATGACAGCGCTGCTTGGCTTGGGGCTCGGAGGCATCATAGTTTATCATCGATCAATCTGGGAGGCTGTGATCGCCCATGGCTTTTTCGATGCGTCTTCCTTTTTCATGATCTTTGTGATCAAGCGGTATTTCGCCGAGCTTGTGCCAGGGCTCTAGGCTATTTCATTTACCCGCTTGAGGGCTTTCTGGTAGGTTCAACCGATATGGTAGTTTTCCGTCCATTTACGATGATTTCGCGAACTCTTTCCGGGGCGCTGATCTTGCTTGGCCTTGGAGGCGATGCGGTGTTGGCCGACGACTGGCCTCAGTTTCGAGGCCCCAGGCACGATGGAATCTCTCTTGAGTCTTTGTCGCAGAAGAATTGGGCCGAGGCCCCTCCCAAAGAGATCTGGAGAGCGAAGGTCGGGATTGGTTTTTCGGCGGTGTCGGTTGCCAAAGGGAAGGTGATCACGAGTGGCCACATTGGCGGCGATGATGTGGTGCGAAGTTTTGATGAACAATCTGGGAAGCAGGTTTGGGAACATCGTTATGCCAGTGATATTGGGGCGATGTTCTACATCGGAGGCCCAGGTTCGACGCCTACGATTGATATCGAATCCGATACCGTTCTTGTTCTTGGAAAGTGGGGGGAGCTGTTTTGCTTGAAACTCACGGATGGATCCGTTGTTTGGAAGCGGCATCTGGCTAAGGAAGAATCGTTGGTGGTACCGGATTGGGGCTTTAGTGGTTCAGTTTTGAGGCTCGAGAATCGCTTGATTCTTAATCTTGGCGTGGCAGGGATGGCCATTGATTCGCGGACCGGGAAGACCCTCTGGCGTTCAGACGGTGCCGAGAGTGGCTACTCGACACCTGTGCCGTTTCGCGAGAAAGGAAAATCGCTAGTGATCGTCTCTTCAGGCGAGGGATATTCGGCGGTCGATACCAACACTGGACAGCAAGAATGGTCCGTTCCTTGGTTAACTCGCTATGGTGTTAATGCCGCGGATCCGATTATCTGGAACGATAAGGTTTTCATTTCTTCTGGTTATCAAAAAGGGAGTGGGCTTTTTGAATTGGGAGATGGTGAATTGGAAATGATTTGGAAACAGCGAAAGTTCCGTGCTCAACAGAATGCGCCGGTTCGATTTGGAGATTATCTGTATGGTTTTGATGGCGATAGCTCCTCTCGTGCGATGCTTAAATGCCTCTCATTGAAAACAGGTGAGATCGTCTGGGAAGACGAGACCTTTGGATACGGCGCCCTATGTGGGGCTGATGGGCACTTGATCATTATATCGTCTGATGGCCGGCTGGGACTTGCTGAGGCTTCGCCTTCTGGGGTTGCAGCGAGTGTGACGCCATCGGTATTGCCGGCCGATTGTTGGACCGTGCCAGTGATCGCGAACGGGCGGCTTTACTGTCGCAATTCCAAGGGCAATCTCGTTGCCCTGGACTTAATCCGAACTCGCTAAGAAACGAATGGTGTTAGCCGTTTAAGGAGGCATTCGAAGAGTCATGAAAACAGGACGAAGAACATTCATAAAGACAGCCAGCCTTGCGGGGGCTTCCTTCATTCCTATGCCTCTACTGGGGGCGGGGCCGGCGAAGCGATATCGAACGGCTTTGATAGGATGTGGCTGGTGGGGAACCAATATTCTGCGGGAAGCGATGGCCGCCGGGCAGAGCAAGGTTGTGGGGCTTTGTGATGTTTATCGGCGTCCGCTTCAGGTGACGGCCGATGAGGTGGAAGGTGCCTCGGGAGATCAACCGCAATTGTTTGATGATTACCGAGAAATGCTCGCAAAGGTTCGCCCGGAGATTGTGATTATCGCAACGCCGGATCATTGGCACGCCATGCCCTGTATTGATGCGTTGAAATCGGGTGCTCATGTGTTTGTGGAAAAACCGACAAGTCATACGATCGGGGAAAGCCAGGCGATGCTTGCAGCTGCGGAGGCAGGAGATCGGATCGTCCAAGTTGGGTTGCACCGTAGGATTGGTCCTCATCATGTCTCGGGCATGGAGTTCCTTAGGTCGGGAAAAGTCGGGGAAATTGGCATGGTGCGCATGTTTGTAACGGGAGGCGCAGGAGGGAAGGAAACTCCCAGTCCTAATTCCAGAGTGCCTACGGGGATGAACTGGGATCTATGGTGTGGGCCGGCTCCAAAGAGAGCTTACAATAGAAAACTGAGTCCCGGCGGGTGGCGGAATTTTTTGGATTATGCTAATGGCACCTTAGGGGATTGGGGGGTGCATTGGTTAGATCAAGTTCTCTGGTGGACGGATGAGCGGTATCCGAAGTCTGTCTATTCGACGGGAGGGCGCCCCATTCTTGGAGCGGCCGTGGCCACGGAGACCGAATCAACCACCGATGCTCCAGATTCTCAGGTCGCTGTCTATGAATTCGAATCGTTTACCGCAACCTGGGAACACCGCAAGTTTGCGGGGAATCAATCTGAGAAGCATCGGATTGGCGCTTACTTTTACGGGACAAAAGGGGTGTTCCATATGGGGTGGCGGGATGGATGGACCTTCTATCCGAAGGGCAATAGCGATTCTCCCGTGCATGGGAATCCTGACTTTAGCGATAAGAAGGATGGCAATAATCTAAAACAATTGTGGCAGGATTTTCTGATCGGAATCGAACGAAGAACCCAGCCTGTGGCCAACTTAGAGGTGGCTCATAGATCATCGGTGCTGCCGCTGCTTGGTATGCTGTCGTACAAGCTTGGGCGAAGTGTTAGGTGGGATGGGGACCGAGAGCAGATCATCGGGGACTCCGAGGCAAACGCCCTATTACGTCGCGACTATCGAACGCCTTGGGTCTATCCGGACGCTTAGGTAACGGCGACTCATCGGCGCCGCCGTCCTCTCGGGCCTTGTTGTCCACTACGGGGTCCCCTGGTACGTCGATTCTTGGTGTCAAGGGTGCCCCAGTAGCCACCGATAATGTGTGGGAACGAGCCAGGTGTGACATGGTAATGCCATCCTCGAGAATCGTCGAAGTGAACGTTAAACTCGTTGAGTGGGTTGGTGGCTGAGTTTTTTGCCATAATGTTCGTGTCTTCGTAGGGGCCGTAAATGGGGAACCCGTCGAAGGCGAAACCGATCAAGGGGGAGTGTCGTTCTCCGTTATCCGCCCAAGGTGATTTTACGCAGACTGGGTATTTGTGGTAGTGATACTGAGAGTTGGGAGCGGGATGTCCGCAGCAACGATCCAATCGCCAGACGGCATCCTCGTTTCTTTCCATGTCGTAGGGGTTGAAGAAGACCACGCCATTTACGGCGACTCCGATAGGCCCTCCCGGGAGGGCATTGTTTGCGTTGCCAGGAGTCATTGCGACCCTTCCCGGATTTGATTTTGGCGAGAGTGGAAGATGCCAGGTGCTTGCCATTTCTTGAATGTGATTGGGGTTCCCGTCTAGAGAACGCCAAAAATCAGGGAAGTAGGCGGTCGGATGGTTTGGGAGGTTGTGGGACTGAAGGATGAGATGGTCCTTTGTGAATGTGACGGTGACGTTGTCGGGGACGTGTCGAGCTTGCTTGACCAGGGTGCCGCTGGCGTCGTAGTAGCCGTCACGAAGCCAGGCTGAGGTGTTGTCCACGAAGGGGGCTTCAAGCCGGTCGCTCAAATAAAGTAGCCGATTGACATTGGTATGGTCAAATCTCTTTGGGACCCTTCGGCTCAGATGCGACGGATCGTAATACCATCGGCCACCAAGCGGAACGAGGGATTGAAGCGCCCTCTGGCTAACGATCGCTTCTTTGGCACGAAAGTGGCCTGGTGGAGCAATGGCTTGGAGGTTGAATTCTCGAATCCAGAATTCTGCGTTTTCGCCCGTGCCATTGCCATGACTGAAACCGGCGCTTAGCCGAAGCGTGTTGATTTGTGGAAAGGGGGTCCGGAATTCCATCTCATACGTTCTCCATGTGCCGGTTCCCAGCGACCTATTGGTGCCTGGATCTCTCAAGTCCTTGCGTTCCTGGCGGACTTGCGAGAACAGCCGACGTTTGATCCTATCAAGTGGATCTGATCGTTTTGCGCCAAAGAACTCGACCTGAAGAAAGAGGTCCTCCATTTCGACGGAGAAATTCGATTGCGCCAACGCGCGGATTTGAAGTTTGAACCACCGATGTGAGGTAGTGGCGACGTTTGAAACCTCCGTCGAGACCATTCCACTTCGCTGCTTGCTGGAGCCTTCGGTTGCGGACGACAGGAACCGAATTCCTTTTCCAGAATACTCGAGATGGGGCTCTCCCAGCTGACCGTAGACGGCGTCTCCGGTGAGGAGATACCCTTGGGGCCGGTTTGAATCTCCGGGCTCGGGTGTGAACCTTGGGTTGGAGACTAGGGCTGCGTGTGCCCAGCTGAGGAGCATCGGCGCGCTGAAAATGATGCTCGCGATTCGATAGATGACTGAAGGGGCGTTCATGGTCTTTTGATAACTGTTCGGTAGCTCTGATTGAAGCTGGCTGAGGAGCCTTCGGGTAAAAACTACCGAGCGCTTGTCCTTTGTCGTTCAATGAAATGGACGGGAATTCCCGGGCATCGGTTACAGCAACTCAGCGGCATGGCTCGTGTGACTGCCAGGTCGAGAAATGTCTGGGAAGAAAAAGCCTGACAAAAACCCGTTGAACGGCGCAGGATGGGACTTTCTTCAAGTGCTTGGAAAGTTGTCAGCGTCTGACAAGAGTGAAATCTATGAAAGCAATCGAAAACGGGGATCAGCCGCTCAAGGATATAGGCGAATGGGATGATTTTGTCGCACGCGACGTTTATCCTGAACCAAAGAAGCGAGCTAAAGAGGATTATCGGAATTACGATGATCCTGCTCGAGATTGCGTGCGGGAGTTTTATCGCCAACATCACGAGCACCAAAGCTATGAATTCGTGCTTGGGAAGGAGAAGGAATGGCTTCCTATGCGGCGCAAGAAAATGACGGTTCTTGAGGCCTTAGAATTTCTAAATACCTTGGTTGATGATTCAGATCCAGATATCGATTTGGATCAAATGCAGCATCTCCTGCAAACCTCGGAGGCCATTCGGGCAGATGGGCATGAAGACTGGTTCGTTCTAACAGGGTTCCTCCATGACTTGGGGAAGGTGCTCTGTCTCTTTGGTGAGCCGCAATGGGCAGTCGTTGGTGATACCCACCCGGTAGGATGTCGGTTTAGCGATCGTATCGTCTATTCTGAATTCTTCAAAGCGAACGCAGACTACCATGATCCCCGCTACAACACACAATTGGGGGTCTATGAACAAGGATGTGGCCTGAGAAACGTGAAAATGTCCTGGGGCCATGACGAGTATATGTTCCACATACTCAAGGATTACTTGCCCGAGCCGGCCCTCTATATGGTTAGATATCACTCATTTTACGCGTGGCATCGGGAGAATGAATACGACTACCTTTGCGATGATCATGACCGAGACATGCTGTTTTGGGTGCGTAAGTTTAACCCCTACGATCTCTATACGAAATGTCCTGAGCTTCCGAATTGGGATAAGTTGCGTTCTTATTACGAAACGCTGATCAAGAAATACCTGCCAGACGAATTGACTTTCTAGGAATGAGAATCATGAAACTGCAACGACGAGCACTCGTTTGGATGGCAATAGGCTGCCTCGCTTTTAGCAGTAGTGAGGCGCGTGAAGCAAAAGAGCATGACCGGGACGTGAACTACGATGAGGCTCGTCTGCCTCACTACGATCTGCCCCCGGTACTTGTCACGGCGCAGGGGAAAAAGGTGACGACGGCAGAAGAGTGGTTCTCTGTTCGACGACCTGAGATTCTCTCCCTGTTTTCCAATCTTATCTATGGGCGTGTCCCAGCTCCGGCTTATCCGATCGAGACGAGCTTTGAAGTGGTGAAAACGGATCCCGAATTCATGGAGGGAAAAGCAACTCGTAAGGATGTTAAGATCCGTTTTCGAAATGAAAAAGGGGAGATTTCGATGCATTTCCTGGTGTTCGTTCCTAACGGAGTGGACAAGCCAGTGCCGGCCTTTCTCAAGCACAGCTTTAATAACACGCAGTCGAAGGACTTTGACGCATCTGAAATCCGTCCTGGGCTGCTCAAGAACGGTTGGCCTCTAGGCGAATTTTTTGATCGTGGCTACGGTTTTTGCGCTGTTTATCAGCAGGACCTGGTTCGTCACAATGAAGTGGAATTTTTGAAAGGGATCCACAAGTTATTTTACCCTGAGAAACAGAGCTTTCCCAAAGCGCACGAGTGGGGCGTGCTTGCAACCTGTGCTTGGGGAGCGATGCGGGCGATGGACTATTTGGAAACGGATGATGACGTCGATCACACCCGGATTGCCATCATGGGGCATTCAAAAATGGGGAAAGCAGCCCTTTGGACAGCCGCTCAAGATCAACGGATAGCATTGGCAATCTCCGCCCAATCCGGTTGTGCTGGAGCGGCACTGTGGCGCCGAAAATCGGGGGAAACATTGAAGAAAATGGTCACACGCTTCCCTTATTGGTTGTCTCGAAATGCGTGGAAGTTTGTGGAACAGGAAGATGACTTGCCCGTGGATCAGCACATGCTTCTCGCCTGTATCGCTCCGCGGCCGGTGTATGTTCATAGTGGTGTGGACGACACCTGGGCAGATGGCCGAGGCGAATATCTCTCGGCCTATCACGCCAGTGAAGTCTATAAACTTCTGGGGAAGAAAGGCCTGAGCTCTGAGAAGTCTCCGGAAGTGGGGGTGCCCATAATCAAGAGTGACGTGGGCTATCATATCCGCGAGGGCGGTCATTCGATTGAGATGTATGATTGGCAGCGTTTTCTGGATTTTGCCGACTACCATTTTAAGCCGTAATCACGCCTGCAAGCGTCGCTTCGATCCTGGATTAGATTCAACCCCGGATTATACCGGGGGAGCGATGGGGGCATAAATTCAAATAGGTCCTTAGGACTTCGTTCGGTTCGACCCTTCTGCGCTTGTTCTAAATTGGGGTGACACGTCGATATCCGAATTGATAACCCGGTAACAGAATAATTGATGAAAAAAGTTGGATTTATTGGCTTAGGAGACATGGGGATGGCCATGGCGAAGAACCTCTTGAAGGAAGGATTTGACCTGACTGGTTACGATCTTCGTGAAGAGCAGTTGCGGGAACTCGAGGCGGCAGGAGGGAAGCGAGCAAGCTCCCCCAAGGAGATCGGAGGCGCGGTGGATGTGGTATTCATCATGGTAATGACCGGTAAGCAAGTTCACTCGATCATTAGTGGGCAAGATGGGTTGCTTGAGACAATGCCTGCCGGGAAAACGATCATACTGACGGCCACCATCGAGCCGTCGGAGGCGAGGGCTGCCTATGAGCCAGTCGCTGCCAAAGGAATCCACATGATCGATTCTCCAGTTTCGGGAGGCAAGGGCGGTGCTGAAGGCGGCACGCTCGCGATGATGGCGGCGGGTAAACGAGAGGTTTGGGAATCACAGCAAGACGTGATGAATGCGGTTGGAGGTAACGTGTTTCATGTAGGAGAAGAAGTGGGGAAGGGCCAGACCGTGAAGGCTTCCCTGCAGGCCTTGATCGGCTCCACCTTTACCGCTATATTCGAGTCTCTCGTTCTAGGATCCAAGGCAGGTGTCGAAGGCAAAGTGCTCTATGAAGTATTTGCTGCCAGCGGAGTGAGTAGTCCGCTGTTCAAGAATTGTGCCGAGCTCATCATGGACCGAAAGTTTAAGGGAACGGGGAGTCAAATAAAGACCATGCATAAGGATCTAGGCATCACCATGGGGATGGCCAAAGAACATGGTGCAGCGATGTTTACGACGAGCGCGGCCTACGAACTCTTTCAATCGGGGATCTCCATGTTTCCGGAGGAGGACAATTGGTGCATCGTGAAATTGCTGGAACAAATTGCTGGCACGGAAGTCAAGTGGTAGGGCAGTGAATCAGGAAGGGTTAAGATGGCTAAATTGGGAGTGATTACAGACGGCATTAGCCGTGATTTTGAGCACGCACTTCAAGTGCTCACGGATGCTGGGCTAGAGTACGCTGAGCTTCAGTACTTGTGGGACAAAGAAGTAGGAGATTTGAATGACGATGAGATGGCCAAAGCCAAGGCATTGGTCGACAAATTTGGAGTGAAGGTTTCGTGTGTCTCACGACACAACTTTGCCGGGATGTTGGTAGGCGCGACCGAAGTCGGAGATGCCAATCACACGAAGCACATGGATGGCCTGACTCGCTGTATCGATATGGCTCAGGCATTTGATTGTCCCTTGGTAAGAATCATGAGTTTCCGTCGGGAGATGATCCTCTTCGGACACGACGGCGCTGATCACTGGATCGTGAGTCATGGTGCTTGGGACAAGCTGTTAAAACTCTTGGAGGCTCCAGTTAAATTGGCTGAGGAACGGGGCGTGACCTTGGTGCTCGAGACGGGGAACAATGCGATGGTTCCCTCTGGCTATCTTGGCCGGAAGCTCGTTGATGATATGGGATCAAAGCATCTCAAAATCCTTTGGGATCCGGGCAATTGTTTGTATGCCAGTGAACCCGCATTTCCAGATGGATACGAGGCCCTTCGTGGTGATTATCTAGGGCACTTTCATATCAAGGATCAAATCGTTGATATGCCGAAAGCGACTGTGTCGTTTTGCGAGTTTGGGACGGGGCAAATGGCTCCCTATCTTGAAGGCATCGCCAAAGGATTGGTGGAGGATAACTACCAGGGGGTGACGTCGTTTGAAAGCGTCTATCGACCACCTGGGGGAGATTTCGAGGCAGGTTTTAGAGCTTCTCTCGATTTGTTCAAGCGGCTCTTCGGTTAACCAGGACCTGGACGGACAAGCATCATGCGAACGATGAGATTACTTATGCGGTCGATCCAGCGATGCGCGCTCATAGGAGCGCTTCTATTGGTGGTTTCTTGTGGTTCGTCTTCGAATCAATTGGTTTTTAAGTACGGCAATGAGCAGCCAGAAGCAGCCCTCCGCAGTCAATCGATGTTGTTCTTCAAGGAAGAACTCGAAAAACGTTCGCAGGGTAGAATCAAGGTTGAGTTGTTTTTTGGTGGGGTTTTAGGGAATGAGCGTGAGTTGATGGACCTGGTGGCCACCGGGGCGCTACAGGGGACTCGGGGTGGTTTTTTCGCCGATGCCAATGCGAAATTCAATCTCTTCACGCTCCCCTTTCTCGTTGATGATTGGGATCAGGCGATTCGTCTGGTGGGCAGTGATTTCATGAGAGGGGTGAATCAGGGAGCCCGTGAGCATGGGTTCCATATACCCGCGACTGGAATCTCGCAGGGATTCCGGGCGCATACCAACAACAAGAGACCGATCAAGAGCCCTGAGGATCTAAAAGGACTGAAAATGCGGGTGCCATCGCAGGAAGTCTACGTTGAGACAGCCCGCGCGTTTGGTGCTAATCCTCAAGAGATCCCCTATATCGAAGTCTACCAGGCCTTGCAAACCGGTGTGGTAGACGGACAAGACAATGCTCCCTCGAATATTTGGGATTTCAAAGTTCACGAGGTTTCGACGTATTTGACGCTCTCGAACTATGCAACGGGACCTGATCCGTTCATGGTTAATCTGGCTTGGTTCGAAACATTGCCGAAAGACTTGCAGGAGATCTTCGATACGGTTGCAGAGGAGACGATGGCATTGAGCGATCGATTGAATCGCGAGCAAGAGTCCGAGTTTATTAAGAAACTTTCCGAGAAGCTCGAAGTGAACACCTTGAGCGGAGCGGAACTAGAGCCATTTAGAGTTGCGGTTGGGCCGGTATACGCCCACTTTGTGGAAAAAGGGGAGTTTACTTTGGATGATGTCGCGGCTGCGAGGAGTGCCGCTCGCGGTGAGTAGCGTCGCTCTTCTTCAACATCTGTTCGAGTGACGTAAATGGCAGCGGAAGGATCAATCGACAGGATCAGCGGCCGCTTGATCGGCTGGCTGGAAAACGTGATTGCCGCGTTGCTGGCGACTACCTGGATCATAGTCGGAACCTTGGTTGCTCTTCGTTACATTTTCAACTCTTCGATTCCTGGTGCCAACGAAGTGGTGGTCATGTTGTTTGTCTATACCACCGCGCTCGGAGCTGCCATTGGTGTTGGCCACTGGGATCATATTGGAATCCTTGTTTTCGTTGAGCGACTGCCAGCAAAAGCCTTCTGGATTTTAGATCTGTTGCGGACGTTTTTGGTTGGCCTGATCAACGGTGTGATCGTTTTCTACAGCCTCGGGTGGATACACACGACAGGGCAATTTGTGATGCCGAGCACGGGATTGCCCCGCTTCGTTGTTCAAGTCAGTATCCCTTTAGGATGTGGCCTGGCGCTCTTGTTCTGTGGGCTGCGCCTGCGACGTCTCATTCAAAAGGGGAGCGACGATCGTGCGGGCGTCGGGGAACAAGGTAGAGGACTGGGAGACGATGCCTGATCGATGACCGTGCTCTTGGTCAGTCTGCTCGTGCTGTTGGCTTTGGGGGTGCCAATTGCCTACTCTCTTGGGCTTTCGACTCTGGGGTATTTCGTCATTCTACATCCTGAGCTGCTCCAGGTCGTGCCCCAGCGGCTATTCGCTGGCATGGATTCCTATGCGCTGATTGCCTTGCCTTTGTTTGTCTTCATGGGGCACCTGATGAATGAAGGAGGAATTACCCAGCGACTGATTGATTTTTGTATGATGTTTGTGGGGCGCTTGCCAGGGGGCTTGGGCTTGGTGAATGTCGGTTCGAGTATGCTCTTCGGCGGCATATCGGGATCGTCCACATCGGACACCGCGTCGATTGGATCCGTACTCATTCCGGAAATGAGGCGTCGCGGATATCCCGCCGGGTTCGCTGCTGGACTCACGGTGGCTTCGTCGACGATGGGAATGATTATCCCTCCAAGCATACCCATGGTCATCTTTGCTGTGACCGCTCAGGAATCTGTTGGGCGCTTATTCTTGGGAGGCGTTGTGCCTGGTCTGATGGTCGGAGGTTTTCAGCTGTTGCTCGTTTATGGGATTGCTCGTCAGCGATCTTATCCTCGAGAAGACGTCGCCATATCATTGAAGCTCGTAATTCAGCAAGTCCTTCGTTCAGGCATTGTATTAGCAATGCCTCTGTGCGTTGTGGGCAGTGTTGTTTTTGGGATTGCGACGGCAACGGAGTCAGCGGCCTTAGGAGTGACGTATGCGATGTTGGTTGGCGCGTTCATTATTCGACACCTTAGCTTGTCTGCGATCATTAAGTCGCTTCGTCTTGCGGCTGTAACGAGCGGGAAAATCATGATGATCATCGCTTTTTCCCAGGTGTTTATCTGGGTTCTAGCTCTCGAACGCGGGCCCGAGTCGTTGACGACGTGGATTGAAAACGCTGGGCTTGGGCAAACAAGCTTATTGCTGTTGATTGTTTGTGTGGTGTTGTTGCTTGGCACGTTTGTCGATGTGAGTCCGGCGATTCTCCTTTTGACTCCCGTCTTTCTGCCATCAGTCCTCGCGGCGGGAATTTCTCCCATTCTATTTGGGGTCATTTTCGTCTCTGGATTGGCCGTGGGGGCATGCACGCCACCAGTCGGAAACTGCCTGAACGTCTGCGCGATCGTTTCAGGGTTGCGTATCGGAGAGATTTTTAGAGGTGCCCTGCCATTCCTAGGAGCGAATGTCCTCATGTTGATACTGATTTCAATCTTTCCCGCTTTGGTGCTCTGGCTGCCGAATCTAGTGATGGGGCAGTAGTTTCCCGGGAGGCTTACGTGCCGAGGGGAGTCGTGGTCACGGCTGGACCACTAGTCTACGATCTGGACTAGCCAAGGGCCTAATCTTCCCAGCCCCGATAGGGGAGGCTAGGAGGAGGTTGATTTCGATCTTGGCGAAGTTGCTGTTGTTCATCTTTCCGTTGCATTAGCAGAATGGCTAAACGGCAGATGGCAAGGCTAAGAGACACTGCCAAGATTTCAGTAGCCGACTCCTTCTCTCGTCCGGCTCGGGCAAAATACATCTTGTGTTCCTTAACTCGAAGGCGACCGAGGCGGATACTGATTCCGAAGAGAGCTTCCAATGCGTCTGCTACCTGGAGCCCGTTTTGGCGGCGGGACGAGTAACTGGGGCAATCCGCTTCGTTTTCTGCTCCAGCAAAGAGGTGTTGGTGAATGATGTTATCGAGAAAGGGACTAGCCTCGACTTTGAAGGGGTCTATTGAGCTGAGATCCATTCCTATATAATTCCCGTCTGAACTCGCCCTGATTCCCGATTTCCCTGTTGGGTAACTCAAAGGATCCAATGAATCCCGAAAAGGGGCAGGCCAAGGCAGAGTTATTCGCTATTTAGGTGATATTCTCAACAATAAAATCTTAAGAATTGATTTGAACGCCCCACGCAAGGGACAGTTTGTCTGGTGAGCTTAAAACGTTCTGTTTTTTCACTTTCTTCCAGCAGATCTGAGGAGGAATCGTTTTCAGTACTTGTACTGATGTTGAGTTTGGCCTTCCCACCGTATCAATGGATCATCATCAAACGAGAGCGAGCGAGTAGAACGAGAAAGATTGAGAGCTATGGACGGTAACTTTGTAATAGCAGATTCGGATCCATCGACATGTATGCCATTTATTGTGCATCTTGCTGAGCCAAGATTCTTTGCGATGGTGATGCCGAAGCTTCGTCGCCCTAGTGGGAATCGTGAACTTGTCGAGACGATGAGTCCTGGAACGGCATTGCGTGGATTAAATTTGTACCCCGCATTCATGACAAATCCTGGCAGCTATGACTACAAGGACTTGATGTCTCTCTTTCAGCAAGGGGCTCGCCAGTTCTGGACGAGCATGATGGGCGGCGGAGCAGGGCGAGATCTGCCTGATTCTGAAATTTCTGTCGTGTTTAGGGAGGAAGGGGCGTATGTGCCGCCGCATCTTCTGGGGTCCGACGGACAAGCTTCCTACATCATTCGCACGGAAAGCCCCAAAATGATCTGGCAATTGTCGAATGAAAGCAATCGGGAGTGTTCGTGGAAAGAGAGCTGCTCAGAGCTGGAATTTGAAGAAGGAACGGCAGCGGCTTTTTCTTTCTATAAGCAGTACCTGGAGCGGGAGGAAGCTGAGGTTTAAGGCCGATCTTTGAACGGCGTCAATCGTGTTCTGGCGTCGCATTATTTTAGAAGTTCAGTTCGTTCGTGTGCCTGGCTTGAGGGAAACCTCAGCCAGGCTTTTTTGTGTCTCTAGTATGCCTGGGGCTCCCTAGAATGGACATATCGCCGGAGTGGCTCGGTTTTATTTCGCAAGGAACCCAGGTCGTTGGGTCTCTTCCTGAGGATCCAGGCTTGGGAACATGTCAATTCAGGGGGCAGAAACAGGACGACGAGACCTTTGTTTTTGGATGCTGCCTCGTGTTTCCACGTCCGACGTGCTTTCGTAGCTAGGGCCATGGATTCAAGGCGAGTGGACAGTTGGCGGACAAGGTCGGGCTCGTCTGCGGCGCGGTTGTATCGTTCGGAGGGATCGAGATCGAGTTTAGAGAGTTCTAGCCCATCTTTGTCTCTGATTTTTCAAGGCCCGGATCAGAGACCATCGAGTCGATTACCTTGAAAATAGAAGAAATCCTTTCGAGGAGATCGATTGGTTTGCCCGAAAAGGAAAGGGGTGAGATCCAAGCGATCGGATGGGGTTGCAGGCATGTCTCCTTTGGCCAGGGTGACAAAGGTTCGATACCAATCTAAGGAAGAGACGATTTCTGCCGAGGTCTGAGCTGGAGCAATCCGCCCGGGCCATTTCACGATGCAGGGAGTTCGGACGCCTCCTTCGTAGCTGCTCGCCTTGGAACCCCGCAACAATCCGGGAGATCCCGTGTGTCAGGGAAGATTGTCTTCTTGCAGCATTCGCTTGGGCAAATTGAGCCAGGGCCCGTTGTCACTGGTGTGCCCCGACAGATGAGGCATTGGGTAGGCGAGGAGGAGGAAAAAGGGTATTTCGTCTGCCTGCGAAACGAATTCGACCGCATTGTGAGTCTAGCGAGTCGTGAGGGTGTCTTGATCAACGGGATGTTCGATTTTGGTGGAGTTCTCGTAGAGCCAGAGCGGGACATCGGTCTTGACCCAGGGTCGCCGCATGTCATTGGAGTACGGAAGTCCCTACCAGTAGTCGAATCCTTTGCCCACAGGTAGATACTTGACTTGTTGGTAACCAAGGTGCCATTTCCCAACCATCACTGTTCGGTAGCCGGCTTTCTTGAGACTCTGGGCGAGCGTCACTTCGTCGTCGGTGATCTCTCCTTTACCACCAGATCCCATTCTCCCAAGCGTTGTTCGGGCAGAGTAACGACCGAGGAGCAATTGGCTCCGCGAGGGAACGCACCAGGGAGCGACGTCGAATGACGTCAATCGAAGCCCTTCGCTAGCCATGTTGTCCAAGTGAGCCGTATTGCTCGTAGGGTGCCCAAGACATGACAAGTTTCCATAGTCCATATCATCGGAAAACAGGATAATAAACTTCGGTTTCACCGCTGCCGCGACTTGTGGATTCAACGTGCTAAGAAGAAGCGACGCTATGAATGCCCGGAGGCTAGAAAAGGCTCGGGAGTGAGAGCTTCGCTTACTCATGAATCTTTGTCTCTTGAGACTATGGTTGGGAGGGAGTCTTTGAGGCGCTAGGGGGGCTATTTTCTAAGGTTTTCGTACCAGTAGAGTCCGCTTCGGCCAGGCAGCACGAGGTCGAGGTCTCCGTCTCTGTCCAAGTCGGCCACCTTTGGATCTAAGCCAACACCAGCAGGGCCGTTTTCTTGAATGCTGTCTCGCGTCCAGGTGCGTGTTGCGGAATCAAATTCGTACCGATAAATGACCAGTGGATCCCGAGCTCCTGGATCTCGGCCTTCGTGTGCCCAGTACCGTTTCCCATCAATAAATTCAGAGCGGCCATTGCCATTCAGATCTGCCCAGAGTGGGCTGTGTCCTTGGGACCAGGTTTTGTCGATGAGATGTTTTTCCCATACGTTGGCTCCGTCGCGCTGTTGCTGTTCCAGCCAGAAGACACCGTAGTCGTGTCCAATAGCATAAACAAGGTCGCCATCTCCATCGTCGTCCACGTCGGCGACAATAATCGGCATGGAGGTGCGGCCCAGATCAAAGTCGCCATGCCAGATCCACTCGCCATGGCGTCGGTCAAGGGGGGCTTCAAGCCAACCTTTCGTCCCGACGATATCACCGCGCTTGTCTCCGTTGATATCGCCGAAGCCGCCACCGTGCCCTCCCGCTTCTTGGGGTAGGTCATGGCGGATCCAAGTCGTTCCATTGCCATCGTCATTGGGGCGGAGATCCCACCAAGCAGCGAAGTGCCATCCATTGGGAAAGAGATCAAGTCGGCCGTCACCGTCGATATCGAAGAGTCGTCCGGTTTCCATGGGACCGGGTTTCGCTACGAGATGTTTTAGCCACTCTCCCGGATGCTCGCCGGGATGTTCAAGCCAATAGATCGATCGGCTCCTAAAGTTAACGTGAATAAGATCCGGGTATGAGTCGTGATTGACATCAAAGGGGAGGTGAGAATAGCCATCCGGGCGACCTCGGATCACTTCGACTTCTTGAACAAAGTGCTGAGTCCATGACGGGCTTTCATACCAATACGCGCCTGCCACGACGTCGAGATGACCATCATTATTAACGTCCAAGACAGCACAGGAACTGTAGATCGAGTCCGCATTGATGGTGTGAAGCCGGAAATCGGAGGTATCGCTCCAAGCCCTGCTGGTCCCGAGGAATGCGAGCATTATGGAGAGAAATCGACCGACTGGAGACATTAGGCGAAGCTAGAGTGAGGCGAATTGTAGAACAAGGCTAAATCTGGGTGTGAAAATTGGTGTGTAACCCCTCAGAGCGCCGCTCTGTCTCATTGGGAGTCTGCGAAATCCCGTTCAGCGATCTTTGTGGGGTCGTGGCCGAAGTTTTACGTCGAATGGCATTGCATAAAGAGTCCGTATGGTCGGCGACCATGCGAAAGCCGAGATCATAGAGAACTTTCAGCCGGGTCGCCGACGATCCCATCGGATAGTCACGTTGGGGCGAACGTGCGAACTACAGACACGCCCGGTGTTTTGCCCCTTCGAGACTGGGTATTGGTAGTATCGGCACAGAAGCGAGTCACTTTAATTGGTTGATTAGATAGCAATCGACGGCAGCGTTCCGAGACAATCCTGATCGAACGGTTTGAGTCACGCGGAAATTTGTTAACATTGATGAAAACAGATATGAGAAGAATACAATTCAAGAATATCGTGCCTGCGGCACTGCTCCCTATTTTCGCCTCGGCTTTACTGGTTGGCTGCGGGAATCCTGCGGATGGCGTTCAAGAGGCCGAAGTCACGGTTGGTTCGGGGGAATCTCTCGAAGCGGTTGCAGGGGCCAAGGTTTACACCCTCACCAGTGATTCTTCCATTGCCTTTACGGGATCGAAGATAACGGGAAGCCATAGCGGTGGGTTCAAAGCGTTCACCGGCTCCATCTCTGTTGCTGACGGGGTGATTGTTGCTCCGAGCAAGATTGAGATCGATATGGATTCGACATGGTCTGACAGTGACAAGCTCACCGGGCATCTGAAGAACAGTGACTTCTTTGACGTTCCGGCCTTTCCAACGTCGACTTTCGTGCTGACCGGAATTGAGCAATCAGGGGATTCCTACTCAGTCACCGGAGATTTGACCCTACATGGTGTTACGAAGAGCATCGCTTTTGATGCGATGATTGACATCACAGATTCTCAGCTATCCCTGAATGCGGAGTTCTTCATCAAGCGATTTGACTTTGATATTGTTTATGAAGGGAAGGCAGACAATTTGATTCGAGACGAAGTCGTGATCAAGTTAGATGTGAAGGCAGAGGCATAGGGACATCTTAGAGATCGGTTAGAAACGGCGTGCTTAGACGATTCTGAGCACGCCGTTTTCGTTCTAATCATCCTAGGGCCGTTCTAGGCACATTTGAGCTCTCGCGGGGGCTCGATTGCGATTCCGGGATGTTTTTGAAGTCGGATGGTCATTGAAAGATAGCCTGCTTCGACGCCGAATGGTGGTTGTTTCCAACGTTCAAAGAAGCTTGGGTGCGCTTGCCGTTTCATGAGATCATCTGGATTCCCTCGAGTTGCTGCATCCTCGAGAAAGATTTTGACGGTTTGTCGCAGCTTTTCCATTGCTTCCTCTTCGTCGTATCCGGCTCCCATAAGATCAGTATCGAGCGCGTAGGCAATCACTTGATCGTGAGCCGGATAGACGAGGGTTCGAAGCGTGAGTCGGTAAATGCTTTCTTGGGGGCTGGGGCGATTAGTAGATGCTCGGTTTGTTTTCATATTACTGCCTTTGAATCGTGAATTCGTAGACAGTAAATCACAAGGGGTAGGACATTCGTTGGGTAACCACTGGGTTTAGTTGCCGTTTCTCGGTGGTGGTCTGGTGGCGGTGTTCGGCTGCAAGCGCTAGCGGGTGAGGTATTCGGTGTCCAGCACGAGGTGATTGATATACTCGCGACCGAATGTGTGGACGATGTGAAGTCGGCCATCGGCCGTCTGCATCATGCTTGGATAGTCCATCGATTTCCGGCCATCGGATCTTAGGTTCTCGATAATGACGTCCCAATGTTCACCATCCTTTGAGCGAGCGAGTGAAAGGGGCGTGCGGGTACGATCTTTGTTAAACACAAGAAAATGCCAGCCATTGTGAGTTGTAACCGCGTGAAACCCTTTGGATGTTGTCACAGGACTCTTCGAAATTGGGGTCCAGGTTTCCCCTCGATCGTTCGAAGCTGTGATTCCGTCATCTCGGGTGAAGGCGAGAAGCTGTTTCATGTCGCGGGATTTCGAAATGAAGGATGCCTGAATCCCTTTGCCCTCGAGAGGGCCCACAATCGTGACTCCGTATTTCTGTCCTGTCCAATCACCGGCCTGGTAGAACTCAAAGTGAGTCTTCCATCCGAGAGGCGATTCCGTACTCGAACCGCAGAGGAGTCTGCCGTCTGGAAGAATGATTGGTCGGTTCTTGACGGGGCCAGTCGCTTGAAATTGGTAGGGGCCGAATTCCGGAAGATTGGGTGAAACTTGCGGGAGCCAGATGCGCTTCGACCATGAATTGCCGTGATCGGTGGAGGTTCGAACGGCGCCCCACCAGTTTTGATAACCTGGTTTGGTGCCACTCCCGGTCACTTTGTACCAGAGATAAATTGTCCCGTCTGAAGGATCCGTGAATAGAACCGGATTCCAGGTGGCATATTCCTGTGTCTCACCGTCTCGTGTGCAAACCCCGTCCGCCACCATGGTTGGTTCCGACCACGAACCATTCTTGGGGCGCTGGCTCAGGTAGATCTTGACATCCGGAGCATTCTCGCTTGATCCCCCGAACCATGTTGCCAGAAGCGTGCCATTTGTTGCCTCGGTAATTCCTGCGGCGTGGGTTTCGTGTTTTTCCGGTAGAGCTCCAAAGGGGATTCGATTTTCTTCTAGAATTGCCTCAGATGGAAGAAAGGGATCACTGTTGCAGAGGAGGATGGAGCTGATGCTCATTAGCAGGGACAAGCAAGTGTATCTTTGTGTCTTCATAGAGGTTGATTGTAGTCGGCTTATTTTCGATTCTTGGACGTTCCTGTTTGAATCAATTTGGAGGGCGTTTCTAAAGTGTGTTTGAGTCGAACATTGGATTGAATCGGATATATTCAGGCATTTTGAGGCTGTTTTAGTTTAAAAATATTAATCAGTTGCTATGTTTAAATATAGTGAATTGATCAGGGGATGGATCTGGTGAATATTCAAATTGCTTCTTCTTGAGACCATCGTGCGATACTTAGATCCTCTAGGGATAGTCCAATTTGGTAGCCCGTTTGGCGTCGACCAAGTCCGGTGGTGTTGTGCGTCCAAGCCCGGTCCCGAGGTCGAAAGAGGCAAGCGGTCTCACAATTTATTGATCTGTGGCTGTCGCTATTCTTCGGTTGGTGGCCCCATCATCGCTTTCGGAATCACTCCTTCGGACTTCCCCTCTAGTTGGTCACGGACCGATGCTGAGCGGGCTGCGATGAATCGTTTGATGGGATTAACTGGCCTGATGACAGAATCGCTGTTTAGTGGAGGAGCCCCCCAATCGTCGCCGACGGCTTCAACGAAGCGTCGGTATCGAAATGGATTGTCCTGTTTGACCGGCTCTTGATTGACTTGGGCGATGGCGTCAATTCGAGGGCCGAGGACATCGGATCGAAACTCGGTTGCCAGGAGCGATTCAAGCTGTTGACGATAGAGCTTTCGAAAGGCTTCGACTTTCATGACGCGTTCCAGAAGGAGGTGATCCCCGGCCCACGGCTTCCAGATGCTGGCTTGGTCCCGGTCACTTGCGGATCCGACAAAGGGAAAATCGCCCCAGCCATGGTCAAGATCCCAAGGGATGAAACCGAAGAGGTTGGTTTCCGGATCGAGATACATGTAGAAATTCTGTCCGTTTGAGAGAAATCCATCGTAGGAGGCAATGAGAACGATAGAAGCGAGATATCGGCTGAACTGGTCTAGATCCAGGTAAGAATCGATCGTTTCGGCAAATGCCTCGTCGCTATCATTGCTGAGGCTTCTCGCGAAATCGATGACCTGTTGGGTTTGTTTCTTAGTCGCCTCCGTTTTCAAATCATAGATTGCTGCGTAGTCATCCCAATCGTCGCCAAGGTATTTGAAGAGATAGGGGGTGACGGGTTTGAATATGGGGGTTTTGCTGCTCCCAAAGCGATCTTTGGCAAAGCGTTTGTCGATGTTCTCGAGTAGGACATAGAATCCGTTTGGTTTTCGCTCTTGGTCTGTGATCTGAATGGTGATCCAAGCATAGGCGGTACGGGGGGCTGCGATCCCAGAGGCTCGGAAAACGGCATATCCGAGGTTGTCATGCATGAAGGTCGCGTCCTCAACGAGATTATTGAAATTGAATCGATCAATTCCCGCGATTTTTTGGGCCGAAATTGACTTGTTGAGGTCGATTTTGATGGATTGCTTAGAGCCGTAGAGGGAATTCACATAGGTGCCATTACCACGATAACGAGTCGAAATATTGGTGAAAGAGATGCCTCCAAACTCAAGATTCGCCTTTGTCCATTCGAATTCGATCCCTAGGACACCGGCTAGCCCGCTCCGTTTTGCGTTCGGATTTCGGAGCACGATTTTACCGTCGTTCGAGAAGATCTTGACGGGTTTGATTTTCTTCGGGGCGATCCCAGCCCATTGCTCAGGCGTGAATGTGAAATCCACGCGCCAAATATTCGTGGGACCAAAGATGTCGCTGCGCGCTTCGATGCTTTCTGCCTGCAATCCTTCTCCGTCCCATTCGGAAGGCGGAAGGGCCAATTCTGGTGCTTCCTTGATGGCTTGGCCGGCCTGAAGTTTGATCATCCACGCCATGAAGTGGCCCGTTTCCCAAGCGACAGCGAATGCTGCCGCTAGCGATGCGATCAATAGAATGAGGCAGCCTAGAGCGATCGCACATCGCTTGATTCGCCGTTTCCAGAAGAACCAAGACCAACTCTTGATGGTTTTTTGGACGAGATCGGGGAGTGCGGTCGTTTTGACGGAGTCTGATGCTAGGGCCGGAATATCCCATTCACTGACGTGCGGTGGAACACCTGAGATGAAGCCGAGGGTTGTGAGCTCACTCGTCTCGTCTCGGGAAACTCCCCGTTTAATGGATCGTTTGAGGAGTTTTTTCTGTCCTTTGGCGATACGCTTTGAAATGCGTTTGACCTTGCCCCCGAGGGCCTGGGCAGCCTTTTCCAAATCGCTTCCATGCAGGCTAAAGGCGACCAGGGCGTCGCTCAGTTTTGGCGGAAGATCATTCAGCGCCAAGAGAGTGAGTCTTGTGGGCTTGGCTGGATTGGATCGATCCTTCTGCTCTTTGTGCCATTGGTTGGCGGCATAGGTCGCTGTTCGGACTAACCATCCTGGTAGGTAGGTGGATTTTGAAATCCGACGGCATCGGTAGGCGAGTGTCTGGAAAACGGATGCGGTAATCTCCTGAACAGCAGCTGGTTCAGTGACCTGCGCAGAAATTGTCGAGATTACCAGCGGAAGGTGCTGTTCAAGGATTCCTTCGAAATCTTGAGCCTCCCTTGACTTGCGAAATGTAATGAGTCGTTCTTTGTCCGTCATCGGCTTGGTGCCTCAAGCATACCGATGCGGGGCTGACACTCAATTGTAACTTTTGCGTAACTGCTCGAATATCTCTCTACCTAACAGGGCAGTTATTCATAGAAAGGCTTTAGTCTGAAGTCGACTAGAGGTGCGGGTGGCGTCGGGAGGGAAGAGACAACGATTTTTTGGTGGCGGCATTGTGGAAATTCGTCTCTGAGGAGACAGCGCTCGAGGTGTCTGATGAATTCTCGATCCTTTCGAAAGTGCCGAAGCAGCGCTTTGAGACGATAGGAGGGGCCGAGTTGCCGGTCGATGATGGTTGTCACAGCGAGATAGCTACCGACAAGCGAGGCGAACGCTAGATGGAGGGCCCAATCCGTGCCGGCGGTCGCCACTGGGCTAGACCCAGCGGTAAGCTCAGGGCTAGAGGAAAACGCCGCGGACCAGAGTATTCCGGCGATGCTGAGGACGCCAACGCGACGGTACTTCGTGGCTAGGTACGTGCACTGGACCCTCAGCGGAACAGTCTGAAAATTGGTTGGGCTTTGATTGTCTGACTGATCTCGTAGGGGCTTGAATTTCGCCATGCTCGAGCGAGTGCAGCTAGTATGCCAAGGTAAACGATTGGTTGATAATCGTCGTCTATTCGGCGCTTTTCACGGCAAAGAAGCTTCATTTGCCGTAATTCCGGTTCAACCTGTTCCGCTTGCTGATCTCGCTGTTCCGATATCGGAGGCTTTGAGAGAACTCTTGGAGAAGCTTGGAACGCTAGGGGGCTCGTCGAGCGTTCGGTCTAGAGCGCAGGGGCAATCCACTGTGGGATGCCTCGAGTCTTGAGTTGGTTTTGGTATCGGATCGATTGAGGCTGCTCCGCGGCAAGGGGGGCGTTCTCGTTAACCATGAGAGGCAGGGTCTTTTCCCACCACTGATCGTAGGCCTTGCGAAGTTCGCTTATGACTTGAGGGTGGCTTGAGGCCACATTCTTCGTTTCGAAAGGATCGTTGCTGATGTCGTAGAGCTCTTTGTTATTGACCAAGCGCCATCGGCTGGTTCGAACTGCGCAATTGCGAAATTTACTTTTGTTGGGATCGCTTCCTTTTTCCCAACGGCCTTGATGAACAAAAAGGTGTCGGCTGCCCCAAGAAGCCGTTGGATTTTCGAGGAGGGGAATAAGCGACCGTCCGTTGCGTTCTTGGATCCCCTTAGGAACTTGGATTCCGGCTAGGTCAGTGATGGTTTGATAGAGGTCAATGTGCGCGGTGAGCTGAGGGATATCAATGCCTTCGCCAAGAACGCCTTTCCAGCGCCAGAATGATGGCACATGAGTGCCACCTTCATAGGGAGATCCTTTGCCAGTCTTAAATCCGGCGCTGAAGATTGGGGTGGCTTTACCGTGCCGCTTTGCTCGGCGTCCGGCCTGTCCGTTGTCCGTCATAAAGATAACAAGGGTGTTGTCCCAGGCATTCCATTCGTCGAGCTTACTCATGAGTAAACCGAAGTTCTTGTCAATATTGGCGATCATTCCATAGCGACCGGCGGTGTTCTCATCCCACCCTTGGTCGAGAAAGGGTTGTTTGAATGCTCTTGGAGCGATCATGGGGCCGTGAGGGGCGTTTGGCGTGATGTAAGCAAAGAACGGGGTTTGCGCTTCGTGTTGCTGCTTAATCCACCCAATGGCTGCTTGAAAGAAGACATCGGTGCAGAAGCCCTTGGTTTGAACGATGGTGTCGTTGTGCAGGATAACGTTGTCAAAGTAGCGGCCTTTCGGTTCTCTGTTCGGGGGGAAATCAGCACAACTCGAGGGGTAGGCCTGACCGATGCCGCCGGCGCCGTGAATAAATGTCTCGGTGAAGCCCCGGTTGTAGGGTTGGTAGGCATCTTCATCGCCTAAATGCCATTTGCCGAAAATTCCTGTCTGGTAGCCTGATTTAGCGAGGAGTTCAGGAAAGGTGGTGGTGGAGAGTGCCATCCGTTCTCGTTCTTTGATGGTGTGAGTCACGCCGTTGCGGAATTCGTGTCGACCACTCATGATGGCTGCTCGAGTCGGGGCACAGGTTGGGCTCACGTGAAAGTCTGTGAAGCGAGTCGATTGCCGATAGAATGTGTCGAGATTGGGGGTCTTGAGGACGGGGTTTCCCAAACAAGAGAGATCGCCCATTCCCTGATCATCCGTCATGACGAGGATGATGTTGGGTCGACTCTTCGTTAGCGACGCGGCATTGGCTTGAAACACCGAGGTGGCGATCACCGATATCAGAAGGAGAAGCACGCTCATAGGATCGGTATATTGTGGGGTCCCATCCCTGGAATGGGAAGCGTTGACTTTCCCAAGTTTGAGCTGCCAAGACTTATTCTGTGTGTGTCTCGATCGAAACAATCAGGTTTGTTTTTCCTTGGTCTACCTTGAGAAGACGGGGCCCGAAGTTGCCCTTCTTTGACTGATAGCCAGCCTCCATGACGTAAAGGATCCCATTTTCCTCCAGGGCAGCGACCGGATACCAGGGTGACTTGGATCGGAAAACCGTGGTGGGGGACTTTCCGGGAGCGATCTTAGTGACTTTTCGCCCTCCGCTACTTGCAACGAAGGCATTGCCGTTGGGACTGACCCCGATCCCAAAGAGAAGATTGAAGTGGTCCTCGGGAAAGGGCGGATTCGTTGGGTTTTTCTCCTTAAGGTCTGAGGCAAGGCATTCGAGCGCGCCTTCCGGAGATATCTTGAAGAGGCTACCGCCGGATTCATAGGTGTCGGCGACGTAAAGGTTCTCGTTGTGGTCCATCTGCATCGACATGATCCGTCCGAATTGGTGATCAAGGAAGAGGGTGGGGACTTGATTGGGAAGTCGGTGGTATATTCTTCGATCGAATGGGTAATAGATGCGGCCGGTTCGGTCGACGGTGAAGTTGACCCCGCTAAACAGGTGAGACTCAGTTGTTGGAGGAATCACGATCTGCTTTTCACCCTCGGGGGACAGCTTCCAGAGCGTGTTTTCGTTGGTTGCTTTTTCGGGAAGGTATTCGTGATCCGTTCCCCATATCGAATTGTCGGCTCCTTGGAAGAGAAAGTGGCAGTGCTCATCGACAAGCATTTTGCTGAGTCCGTTTCTTTCGCTGAACTGCCAAATGGTTCCGGCATTGTGCAGGACGTCACAGAAGACGAAGGTCTGCTCCCCCGTTTTGATTAACCCGAAGGAAGGGTGAGCGGAACCTTCGACAAGACTGGCTCCAAGGGTGATGGTGACGACTAGGTTTCTAAGTGCCGCTTGGTATCGGGACGTTAGGGCGTTCGTGCCGACATTCAGCAAATCTCGATTTCGATCCATGCGGGAAGCTTAGAGGGAACGTCGCCCTTGTATCTAGGGAGAGTTTGTAAGGAATCTGTCAGTCCGTAGGCGGTTCCGTACAAAAAAGTGGTCTCGTTGGAACGAGACCACCGTCTAAAAGCCGTTTCGAATGAGGGGAATCTTAGCTGTGGCAACCACAGCCGGATCCACAGCTTTCTTCACCTAAGTCTTCGCTTGTCGGAGTTCGTCCTAACTCGAAGGTCTTGCTGACCGTCTTATTGACTGACTGAGTGATGGTGTGAATTTCCTCTTGGGCATCCAGGAAACCCTTGGCAACTGGGTTGCTGAAGAGTGCTTCCCGGTCTTTTTCGAAAGATGCGACGACGGATTCGTCAAGCTGTTCTCCTGAGTCTGTCTCTTATACACATCTGACGCTGCCGA
>CAJXVR010000033.1 GCA_913061285.1 uncultured Verrucomicrobiota bacterium
GAGATGTAGAGAGGTCTCGTGGGCTCGGAGATGTGTATAAGAGACAGGTTCTGGACGAAGCACATCTCCCGCTAACTGCATACGAGCAAATTCATCATACGGAAGATTCTGGTTCAACGCATTCACCACCCAATCACGATAACGCCAGGCATGATTGCGAATATGGTCTCGTTCGAAACCTTGACTTTCACCAAAGCGTGCGACGTCCAACCAATGCCGCGCCCAACGTTCACCGTATTGCGGGGCCGATAAGACTCGTTCGACCCATGCCTCATGCGCTCTTGGGGATGGATCACCCACGAACCGGTCAACCACGTCCGACTCAGGCGGGACCCCCAGAAGATCGAAATAGAGACGTCGGATCCAAGCTTGTTTCGGCGCAGGAACAGATGCCTGCAGACCCGCTTCAGTAAGACGACGCCTCACGAACGCATCAATCGGATTTGTGCCACCGTCACGGACGCTGATGTTTGGGATCGCAGGACGGCGAAGGGATTGCAATGACCACCATTCACTTCCGGCCCGTTGGTCTCTCCTCGGTTCCCCCGAGGATTCGGCACCACGGAGTGGGCTCCAAGCCCCGGCGACACACAGACTCACGATGCTCATTAGCCATGCGAAAGGACGGCAATCAAACTCACTCTTTATGCCTCGAATGATCATGTCGGGGAAGATTCCAAAGACTGCGACGCGCAGCCGAAACTTGCAAGCGGTAAGGGAGAAGTCCCCTCAAGCGATCGAGAATCAGGGAAGGCCCGCTCATTAGAAACAAATAACCTCCTTGACGGAAAAGCACTATTGTCATAGTGTCCTATGACAGTTAAAGAAAGAGCAACTTATGTTGATTCGTCTCAATTATAAATCCGGCAAGGCCCCCTATCTTCAGATCGTCGATCAGGTCAAGCATGCCGCAGCCTCGGGAGCACTGCGGGAAGGCGAACCGCTGCCCGCCATTCGGCCGCTCGCCGAGTCCTTGCGGATCAATCGGAATACCGTGGCCAAGGCTTACGCCGAATTGGAAAACCAGGGCGTCGTCGAGACAAAAGTGGGCAAGGGCTGCTTCATCGCTGAGAACAACACCCCGTTTAAATCGAGCGTGTGCCAAGAGATCCTCACGGAGGCCATTGATCATGCGATCGTTCAAGCCCATCACCTCCAGGTGAGCAACAAAGACTTCCAGCAGCTCGTAACCGAGCGGCTCAAACAATTCGAAAATACCAAACACTAGCGATCATGGAAAACGAACAAGCCGTCATCACGATTCAGGATCTCCATCGCCAATTCGGAAAGACCGATGCCGTCAAAGGCATCAGTCTCGAAGTCAAGCGGGGACGTTGCTACGGATTCTTCGGACGCAACGGGGCAGGGAAGACAACAACGATCAAATGCCTACTCAATCTCCTCCGTCCCAGCAGAGGTAGCGTCCGCCTCTTTGGAATGGATCCACAAAAAGAAGAGGTTGCCACGAAGTCGCGACTCGCCTATGTCCCCGATCAAGTTGCCGTCTATCCCTGGATGAGCGTCGCTCAGTACTTCGAATACCTGGCCTCGTTCCGCACGCAATGGAATCGGGAACTCCAGGACAATCTCCTCCTTCGCTTCGAACTGCAACCACAGGCCAAAGCAGAATCGCTTTCGAAAGGACAAAAAATGCAGATGGCACTCATTGCAGCCCTTTGCCCAGAACCGGAGTTGCTGATCCTCGACGAACCGACCTCCGGCCTAGATCCCCTCATTCGCAAAGAATTCATCGAAGTCGTGATTGGAGCCTACCAAGAGTCTGATCCGGAGAATCGGACGGTTCTCGTGTCAACGCACCTCATTACTGAGTTTGAAGGACTGATTGATGAATTCACCATACTCGACCAGGGCAAGATCATCTTTTCGGCGATGACTGAACAAGCGCGATCCAAGTTCGGACGCTTCCGGGCGCGATTTCCCAATCAACCACCCACCATTAAATCGCAGCAGATCGTCACGCAAAAGCAGGACGGTCGCAATGTCGAATTCCTCACCTACGGAGACCTCACTAATCTCCGTCAAGAAGTGGCCCAGCACGCGGCCGAAGAGACTCAGGAAGAAGCGCTGACACTTGAAGAAATCTTTCTACTAACCGCCAAAGAACACAGCCGTTATGATCTCAATAGCAACTAAGAAAGAACTCCGAATGGTGCTTCCAGAATGGAGCGCTGCCATGCTACTGGCATCAAGCCCACTCATACTGCTCTTCCTCGGAATCATCTTCGAAGCCACGAGCCCCTACAATTTCTCATCCCTAGAACTGAGCATTCTCCTCCTCGCGCTGGGATGCTCGTGGTTGGCCACTGCAGTTTTTGGAAAAGAGAACACCCATGGGACAGCTGAACTCATGTATTCGTTGCCCCTTAGCCGCAAACAGGTGTGCCTCCGCAAGGCAGGCATCGCCTTTCTTGCTCTCGGATCATCGGTAACGATATTCATCGTATGCACAATTCTGGCCAGAAACTGGCAACCCTCTGAGGGAGGACGTTTTCTGGCGTCGAGCTATGAAAAAGCGGGGTGTATTGTTTTCCTAATTACCTTTGGACCAGGACTGCTCTTCTCCGCCTTCTTCCGTAGTTTTCACGAGGCATTCTGGCTCACCATTCTTACTCCGCTCTCGATTATCGCCACTATTGGCTACATCACCGTGGAACGCTTTAAGGATAATACGGACGCCCTTTTCATTGGATCACTCTCGTTCTACGGTATTCTAGCAGCCATCCTTGCCCTCGTTTCCCTGATCCGATGGCAGGCAACGGGTCGGGCAACCCAGAACATCGTTTTTAGACTCCCTCAATGGGTAGCCAAGACATCCCAAGGCAAGAGAGCCACGAGACCGAACCGGAGCATGCTCACGATGCTCATTCTAAAAGAGCTGCGGATTCATCAAATCAGCATCGCCATCACCTTCACCTTCTCTACGATCTACGCGGCCTTCATATACATCACAAACGCAAATGAGTGGAAATCTCTAATTAGCCTCGATGACGCAACGATGCTGCGATCATTTTGGTTGCTCGTTCCGGCGTCCATCGGCGCCTCAGCGATCTCGGAAGAACGGGCAATGGGTGTCTCTGCTTGGCAAAGCACCCTCCCCGCGTCAACCCGCCTTCAGTGGTTCATCAAGCTCAGCACGGCACTAGTGCTCGGCCTAATCCTTGGTGGTGTCGCCCCCTTGCCACTTGACTATTACTTCTTATCAAGAGCTGACATGGTTGATACTTCCCGTCAGATCACAGCGTTGCAATATCTCAATCTCTTCCTGATTACCTGGTTTGGCCCTGTTGTAGCGACGCTCATCGGATTCTTTGCCTCATCGTACTGCAGGAATTTGCTTCAATCCCTCCTCCTTACGGCTGCCATAAGTCTCATGCTATCCATACAGATGATCATCCTTACAGGCCGCTATATCGAAAGCTACTCCTTTGAACCATGGCTCCTTATTGGACTGGTCATGCTCATAACGATCGCCCCAATTCTCGTCTATCGTTCATTCAAGAACTACGCATCACCGAGTCATCTAAGCCCCGTGGCATGGTTCATATTAGGGATGGGGATCGTTACCACACTTTCGACCTTCGTCATCTCCTCCCTCGCGTTCAGTCGCTTTTGGGACGATTGGAGCCCTAAGCCCGCTATTGTCCAACGAGAAGCCGCTCCCATTGTTGAAGGAAAAATCATACTCCACCAATGGGGTTTCACGATTCTCAATAGCCAAGGGAGACTATTCCGTCTATCAGAGTGGCCCGGAAGAACATCACAGGAACGGGTGCTCGCAGCTCATCCGATTGGGCCAGAGAAAACCTGGAAGTCGGTAATTCCGACGACAAAACGCTATTTCGCAATCACTACCACCGGAGAGTTTTGGTCCTTCGCTCCAGAAAAGACCGACACTCGAGCGATCAATAACGAAGCACCCCCATTGAGATTCGAGTCTGATATCCCTTGGAAAGAACTTCATCACTACACCCCCTCCAAACCTTTCAAGGGCAATAAATACCTTCTTGCACTCAAGACTGACGGCTCACTGTACCAAGCTGAGCTTTCTCAACAGAGTGAACTTGTGACTCCCTGGAGACTTTTGCCGATAGAACAACGCTTCAGCACCATCAAGCCTGTGGACACGAATCACTGGGTTGCAATCACCCTAGGTGGCCAATTGGCGATGATCGGGGGCGATCCCATGAACCTCCTGACGATCCCTCTAGAACGCGATGATTCCGATCCCGCACTCTACCCAGTCACCATTGTCGACTCGTCCACTGACTGGCACACGATCTATCAGCACCGTGACGCAATCGCATTGCCAGCCTCAGGCTATCCCCTTTCGGAAACCGAGTCATTCAACTCATCGAGCAATTGGAGAGATGTTTCCCCAATGATCTTCGAGAAAACCGACGGATCCATCTGGGCCCCTCAATGGCTCGCTACCACCTACCTAGGGCAGTTTTCGGCAGACGCCCCGCTTGATCGTAGACTCGTAGAAATCTCAAAAAACGACTGGCTCGTCACAACTCGGGCAAAGCGAACAATCTTCTCGCCCAGCAGTCAAACAGCGATCCGGAAAGACCAGTCCCTTTGGAACGTCAATCGCCGCTATCATTTCAACCGCCGGCACCTATCCATTCTCCCCCACCTAAATGTGGAAACCATTGATTCGAATTCACTTAGCGAGCGTACCGACTGGGTTTCCATAGAACGGTTTTTTTCTGAAAACACTACAGTGGGTCTAACGGAGAATGACATCCTGTGGACCTGGGGGAGGCCACTCGAAGAGCTTATTCCCATGAAAAACCAACACCAAAACTACATTCGCCTCTTGCCCCATCCACAAACCCCTCGACCGATCTTTGATATGCGCAACGGCAAGTCACTCTAGCTGCGGTTTCCGTTCAGCGAGAATTCGATCGAACTCAGAAAAATCGTGAAAGGTTCTTCATTCTAGCGGGAATATCCTTGTGGGCACCTTACTCGGGCTGAAAACGCCTGGAGCAAGGAGCCCCCAATCAAGGAGTTCGCCGTGAAACTGTATCAGAAAGTCTCATCAACCGATTTTTGGATTGTCGTATCCATATGCCTCCTTCTCGGCACTTCACTCGCCGCCAAAAAATGGCACGAAAGCCAATATGATCGTCTCGAAAAAACGAAAAACAAGACGAGGCACGAGACCAGAAACCACTCCGATTCAGTGAACCACCATTTCGCAATGAGCAATGGCAACAAGAGGAACAACCTCGTCCGAAAGAACCGGAGTGGCGCCTGATCACTATCGGAGGAAACGCCCAACTTCTGCAACCCCTAGCGCCGTCGGCTTCGCTGTTCCACCGCCTCAAGATATCGAGCAACATTGCTGCGGGACTCGATTGATTGCGCTCGACGAAGGAAATCAACGGCGGAGCCAAAGGCCCGCCGCGCGACGGACAGCCGCCCCAGCCCGATCAGAGCATCCACCTCAACCTCCGAAACCGACCGAGCCAGATCGAAATATCGCTCGGCTTGGTCGAAGTCACTCTCCCCAAAAAAGTACTCTCCAAGCGTGAGTAGCACTTCCCCATTCAAAGGATCCGAGGTGAGGATCGCCTTAAGAGCCGCTACGGCTCCTTCAGCATCGCCAATCGCCAACTCGACCTTGGCCGATGCGAGCGAGATCAGTGATCGGTTCTTCTCTGACAACGATTCTAGCGTCAGATTCCCCAAAGCCTCTAAATACTGTCTCGAGGAATCATAGAGGCGACGCGCCAACAGGCCCTCCAACGGGCGAATAAGATCGTCTTCTACAACGGACCGTTGGAGCCGGAGCCCTTGGAGATAGGCCGAGATCGCCAGAGACTCAAGATCTTCCCCAAGGTAGAGGTCCCCCAAAAGGGCAAAGCTCTGCCATGTCCCCTTATCGTTGTCGGCAAGTAATTGTAGATTTGCGATCGCCTGATCCCTTCGTCCCGTCTCGACAAACGCGTTCGCCTGCAACAACCAGAAATCAACATCGTTGGGATACTCGCGAATCAATTCATCGAACAAGGCAATTGCTAAAGCATGCTGTTGCGTTTGCATCAAACAATGGGCCTGGCCACGCCGAAAATCGAGGCTGTCTGGCTCAAACATTCGCGCCATACGATATGCAGAGAGCCCGGACTCATACTTTTCAGCAAGCAAATAACAATAGCCTAGCAAGCCGTAGGCTTGAGCATCGCCCCCACCCAATTCGATGACTTTGAGCAGTGGTGCGACCGCTTGATCATAGCGACTCCGCTGAACCTGAGTCAGCGCCAAGGTTCGATAGGCGCGACGAAAGGCAGGAAATTTTCGAACCGCATTTTGAAGCGCCGTCTCAGCGGACGAATAATCACGCAACTGATAGTGAAGGTTGCCGAGGAGAAAATCAAAAGCGGCATTCGAATCTGAAGTCATCGACTGCCGCACGAGATCAATCGCTTGGCGCGGAGAATTGGCCAAGAGTGGCGCCACTTTTTGGTACAACGGGCGTTCTCTACTTGTAAGTTTGGGCTCAATGGCCTCGTTGACGCCATAGGAAGCAAGAAAGCGCCGTTTGAATTGAGCACTGTTGGGATCGGAATCACTGAGCGAGAAAACCGCGCCGACAGACTCAGGGGCGTGCAACAAGAGACTTAACAAGAAACTATGCAATAGGACCTTCATTCTTATCGAGGAGCTCGGAGCGTTAGAGGAAAACGAGCCCGCACTTGAACCGCCCTTCCGTCGACCTTCGTGACCGTAAAACGAGCTTGGCGCACCGCACGTAATGCTTCTTGATCAACCTTGGGATGCGGCACGCTTGATGAGATAACTCGAACAGGTTTGGTTCTGCCCTCTCGATCAATCAGAACTTCGACGACCACCTTAATTTCCTTCACACCACGCCGGGCCAACTCAGGAGGAAACTTGAGTCGGATTTGTCGAGCATTCACCAAACTCGGCGGCTGCGCTAACTCATCGAAGTCAAAGACATCTTGGATGGCAGCCACCACGTCAAGGGCCACATCAAAACGCATCGACTGAACCCCCATCGACAAGGCTTCACCGATG
Organism: uncultured Verrucomicrobiota bacterium; assembly: GCA_913061285.1. Lineage (GTDB taxonomy): Bacteria > Verrucomicrobiota > Verrucomicrobiia > Limisphaerales > AAA164-E04 > UBA2970. The sequence continues at coordinate 7,066 of CAJXVR010000033.1, forward strand.
CCTGGATTAAGAGACACTTCAAGCTGGCTCAGTTCCATTGCAGGCGGCTCCTGCTCAAACTCGGCCAAGGCCTCTTCCGCTCGTTGCGCTGGAGGCTCCTCCTCCAAGACAGGAGGATCTGGAGGAGGCGGAAGCGTTACGACTTCGCGATAATCCAAGACTGCGTCTGGCACCCCTTGGATCGATTGCGTCAAGGGAATAACCAGGAAGAGGCAAACTGCCATAAAGACCGCCCCAACGAAGGCCAACAAGGGAGAGCGTTTGAGATTCGACTGGGGGAAACTCGCAGGCACTATTGTCTCGTAGCTAGATGAATTTGCTTCGCTCCCGCTAAGGCCGCCTCATCGTGGACCCGAGTGTACATTTCAATCGCTGCGCCCTTATCCGCCTGTACGATAACCGGCTGCTGTTGCTGCTTCAACAAACGCTTTACCACACCGCGAACACCGCGAACGCCGATCTCACTGCCTCCGTAGACCACTTTTCCATCCTCGGTAAGGGCAATCAGAATAGATTGCTTCTCAAGATCGGAAGCTGAGGCAGATTGAGGACGCTGAATATCCACTCCGGTTTCCTCAACGAAAACGGTAGTCACGATGAAGAAAATGAGCAAGATGAAGACAATATCAATCAACGGCGAAACATTGATCTCATCCTTTGCTCCCGGATCACTAAAAAGTAATTTACGCTCTCTCATGAATGACTCCCCACCACTGGAAGTGATTGACCGCTTTCAATCCCCCGAGGCAAGGGACAACCGACGCGAAGAGTCAGACAGGTATTGTATCGCTCTAGTCTCAGAATGGCACGCTGCAACAAGTTTCGTTTTTGAACGATTAGAGCGAGGATCACGAAGGCTGGGATCGAAATAATCAGCCCGGTCTGAGTGGTGATCAAAGCCTCTGATATTCCATTGACAACGCTCTCAATACGGGAGCTTCCACTTGAGACCATGCCGCTAAACGTCGATAACATTCCGGTAACCGTTCCAAGCAAGCCCAACAAGGGCCCCAGCCCGACGATCACGCCGAGAAAGGTGATTCTCCGATTGATGATCGCAAGGTATTCGTTTCGAACTTCCTGAAAGTGTCGTTTGACCTCTTCGGCATTGGCGGCATCGACGAGCAACAAGCGCCGCAAGACTTTCCACCGTTCTCGCACTTGCTCGGAGATCTCGCTATCGGACCATCGATACACGTGACTTCGGATCAGAAAATGAAACTGCAAGCGAAGCAACAACTCCAAGGCAGTATAGTAAACGAACACAGTCAAGGCGAAGAGAGGCACCATCAACCAGCCCCCACTACTCCAGATCGTCGCAGCCTGCTCAAGAAAACCCTGCTTACCCATGTCCCTCCCCTTCTCCAACCAGAGGGCCGGCGGCTGGACTTCGACGCGAAAGCCCATTCACGAAGGTCATTGAGAGCTTCTCAAGCCGATTCAAGACCCCGGCTACTTTCCTTGCTAAGAGGGCATGCAGTAAGAGAGCCGGTATCGCTAAGACCAGCCCGAGTTCGGTGGTAATTAAGGCTTCAGAAATCCCAGAGATGAGTGGCTTGGGATCCCCCGCACCAAAGACTTCCATGAGCTTAAACGTCTTGATGATTCCAGTGACCGTTCCCAACAAACCTAAAAGTGGAGCGGTCGCCGCCGTTACGGCAATCACGTTCAAGAAACGCTCCAATTTCGGCTGCACGCTGAGCATCGACTCATAGAGAACCTCCTCGACCAGTTCGATCGATTCGTCAGCATGATCAATACCGGCGATCAACAGAGCCGAACTTGGTTCCGGCAAGCCTTCGGCCAAAGACCGGGCGGACGCTTTTTCCCCATTGCGAAGCAATTTCACGATATCGTGAACTACCAGCTGATTCGGCTGTCGAATCGTAAAGATCTGAGCAAACTTAAAGCACCCTACAACCGTTGCAATCAAAGCGAAAAGAACTATCGGATACACCCAAATCCCCCCTCGCTCGAGATGTTCGAAGAGCGAATCCTCCGTCGTTTGAATGGCAATCGCATCCCCAAGACTTGGATCAATTGGGAGAGTGCCTTTCCCGTCGCGAGTGATCGCACTGATGGCCTTGACCTGATCGGCATTTAGCTCCCTAACCAGCGGTGAGAGCGATCGACTTTCATCGACCCAGCCCCCCCGGGCACCGGAATCATCGGAGAAATACAAGAGTGGCCCCACCTGAAGGAAACTGCCTGAGATCATGCGGGACGATTCCCCCAGAGCCTGTCCTTGATAAACTCGTCCACCAATCAGCGACTCGATTCGCCCAATCGCACTGTCCATCAATCTGAGGGAACTCTCCAGACTGCCTTGCCCAATCGATGAATCGGCTGAATCGCTTGATTCAGCATCTAGCAATAAATTGTGGGCTCGAATCGCCTCTCCCTCAACACCCAGCTCCCCAACGGATAAGGACGACTCAAATGACGCAACAAACTCACCAGCAACGGCTCGACTAATATAATCAAACTCGCGTTTCTGATCGGCCAACTGAGATTCGAGCCGGTCTAGGCTCACGCTCTTGCTGTCCCGGACAGCCTGAACCGTTCGTGCCTGCTCCCGCAAGCCACGGAGTTCCTCTTGTAATTCATTCCATGCCCGCGTCATCGGAGCCGACTCGGATTGGATCGATTCACGCTGACGGTTTAAGCGCTCAACAGCTTCCTTAAGTTTCTCCTGCTGTCGCGAGGCGAGACTGGCTAGGCTCGAGGACGCTGCTTCCAAATGCCAATTCGTCCCTAAACAAACGGCGCAAACGGCGAAGCAAATAGTCGCGGCAAGGATCCGATGCATTCCTAGGTTGAAAACAATCATTACCCCTACTTGGCGAGCTCAATCGGAAGCTCGACAAAGGCCGCCTGCTGAGTGCCGCCGTCAAGCATCGTTAAAACGTTCAAGACCTTCGCTCCAATCTCCGGTCTAGAGGCCCAATTCCAACCAGTCTCGGTGGGGTAGCCGAAGCCGGCATCATTATCGGCTTCCGAAAGGTAGTAAGCTGTCCCCAAGCCGACATAAACCGTTTTCACCATCCCAGAGGAACCATCAGGGAGTTCGCGGAGTTCTTCCGACACGGTGATCACGCCGTTGAACTTGTGAATCCCATCAAGGATCATCGCTAAGGCCTGCATCCGTTGGGCCAATCCACTCGAGGCCGCATTCAACTGCAAATAGGACGCTCGGAGTGAATCGAGGAGCACCCGTGGCAGTCGCTTCTTCAAGTTCTCGAGGCGAGGCACCTGCTGATCCAAGAACACTTGAATGTCTTGGCGACTCAATTCGAAAAGCTGCTCCTCAGCAATGAGGGCCGCTCGCTTTTCGTCGGCCTCGGTCGCAGTTTCCGTCGCTAAGCGAATCTCAGCCTTCAAATCCTGCAACTCATCCCGCCCCAGCGATGAAAGATTATTCAACAGCACTTTCTTCTCTTCCCAATCGATTGCCTCCTGGGAAATCGCCTTCTCGACCGCAACCCACTCATGAACCACCCCTCTCAGTTCATTCATCTCTCCTGCACCAAGGCCCCATGCAAATAACCCCAATAGCCAGAGGCTCGATTCGAAGCGTCTGCCGAATCGAAAGGGCCGCCACTGCAATGAGCATGGCGCGACAAGCGTCTCTGTCTCTCTGTTCATCAAGAATCTCTGAATCACTCTCTAAATCAGTTCGCTCCCTCAAAGAGCGAAGCGAACCAAGGGAAATCCTGGGGGATCAACCCGCCGGGATTTGAGATCATTCCTATTTGTCCTAATTGAGACTGAGTCTCGATTGCAAGAAGAATCGTACAACAAATTGTATTAAGGCTAGCAGAGTGCGTTGGGAAGGAGGGAAAGAGAGAGGCGTCAGGACAAGACTAGGTCCTGATAAACAAGGATGAATTCAAAGCGAAGAATGAGATCGAGTTCTGACCAGAGAGTAACACCCCCTTGCAGACGGCAAAGAGACCAGACCTGGCGACGGTCACCAGGTCTGGTCTCAAAAGGCGATCGAGAGTGCCTCGCAATGCGACACTCTAATCCTCCACGAGTTCTACCGGTCTAACTCCAAAGAACGCCCGAATTTCACGAGAGAAGTGCCCGTATCGTTTGAAGCCTAGCTCCCTTGAGACGTCACTCAGATCTGTACCAGAATGGATTAGTAAAACAGCACGCAAGGCACGCTGCTCCCGCAACCAATACTTTGGAGTGACCCCCATGTATTTTCTAAAATCACGTTCGAGTTGCCGGCAAGAAATCCCCAGCATCTTAGCAACTTGGTTGGCCCGATAGCGACAAATCGTCGCGAGCTCGTTCAAATCGACCGGAGGCCCAACCCTTCGCGCCCACCGATACTCCGCAATCCCATCAACTACCTTAATCATAGTATGTCCTTATTTCGTTTTCCAAAAGTCGTCGTATTCTCATGCGCCTGCAGCGCAAACCTCCTAGAGCTGAAACCACGCCAAGGAGATCAAGAGAACGAATCTTCAGAATAGAAAAAGGAAACTCAGCAAGAATGAGAAACCCACAAGCCACTCTCCTCAAGCAGCTTACGGAAATGAGATAAAAAACTCTAAAGTTCAGAATACGGTCGCTTTTTTCTGAAAAACATCTCGACCGAGAAAACCGACTACAAAAATGGAAGCCCGTAGAGCGCTAGTAGAGCGCCCGTATAGCGCTACAAGCACAACACGACACCAGACACCATATACTTCTCTAATGAAGGATTCCGCAACGCCTCACCGAACAGGAGCTAGAGACGCAGTGACAGCGAGAACAATGAAGAACGAACCACGCGAAGAGTCCCACTAGGTCGGCAGACCATTCACGTGGGCTTCAACAGATTTTCCTTCAAGAGAAGGAAGGCGACACTCGGAGAGAAAGACTCCCCCAATTACCAGGAATCCGCATCGGGATCATGCTCAGCCAGGTGGGCTTCGACCGATGAGGAGATCATCATGATCGTTGCAGTCTGCATGATAGACGCAAATCCGAGCAGCACAATGAGAAGATTGAACACCGGCTTTATCATCGGCACCCGTAGATCACTGGGAAAGAAATTCTGAAAGCAAAGCCAAAACAACGCGATATCTACTAACACTAAGGATCCGTAAACCGTAATGAAGCGCTTTCCAATACACTGTTTCCCTGATCGTGTATTCTCAAGAAGCGGACGGTAGCGAGGGCCGAATAGGAACCGTGATGCTGCGTAAGCAACGGGAAGCCGCGACAGCATGGCGACGGCGGAAACAATCAGCCATATTGCCCAAACCCAGCCGAGTGCCTTAAGGAATTGCATGCGAACTTAAATCCGTCGACGGCCGATTTCGTGGCCAAGGAAAATCGAGATCTCGAACCTTCCTGTGATGCGCGCTGAGCTGGAGTAGGCGCCGATCATCACGAACAGACTATGGAAGCCATTGAAGGAATGGCTTCCATACGATTGCCCGATTGTGAATTAGCCGCATTCACCGAACCTCGTTCCCAAGTTACTAGACTTTGCTAGGATCTGGGTGCTCCCAAGGGGCTCTGTAGGGGCGACTCAATAGTTCGTTCACCGCCTCATCTCCAACCACACGTCCTCGCTTCGGATCCCATGTCAGTGTTTTTCCAGTTTGCTGGGCGAGGTTCGCTAGGATGCAAGAAGTCGTCGAGATATGCCCCTCTTCGATGTCAGAAACGGGCCGACCCCGATCATCAATTCGATTTAGGAAATCGATCATGTGCCCTCGAACGGCCGGTGCGACGTGTCGCTCCAAATCTTTCTCAGTGCGATCTTCAGGATACTGATCCAGTTCAAAAGCCACGTCACGATGAACGGCCTTTCCTTCGCCTCGTGGCGTGAAATCAAAACTATTCACACTCGCTTTAAGAGTGCCCTTCTCCCCATAAATTGTCGCGCCCCATGGATACTTCGGATCCGGTGGATCGCCCCAGGACCGATGCTGCCAAACGACCTGTAGATCCCCAAAGTCAAAGACCGCATTCTGCGTATCTGTGGTGTTGGCGAGACTCGCTTTATCAACTAAAATTCCTCCGCTCGAGCTGACCTTCAATGGCCAACCGAGATCCAGCATCCATCGAACCATGTCCAGCATGTGAACGCACATGTCGCCGACGATTCCGTTGCTATATTCCATGAACGCCCGCCAGCTGCGGGGATGAACCAGCTTGGTATAGGGACGCAAAGGGGCTGGGCCGGTCCACATTTCATAATCAAAATGTGACGGCGGCGCGGTGACAGGAGGATTCTGCCGCGCTCGCATGTGGTAGTAACAATAGATCTCCACATGAGCAATTTTCCCAAGTTTGCCGGACTTAATAATGTCATTGCGCGCTTCGATCAAATGAGGCGTGCTTCGGCGTTGCATTCCCACTTGAACGACGCGGCCATACTTCCGCGCGGCAGCAAGCATGGCTTCGCCTTCGATAATATCGACACCAAGAGGCTTCTGAACATAAACATCCAACCCACGCCGAACGGCGTCAATCATCGGCAGCGCATGCCAATGATCAGGCGTCTGAATCAAGACGAGGTCCAGTTCTTCATCCGCAAGTAGTTTGCGATAATCGCGATAGGCTCGAGGTCGCTTTTTCGAGCGATGCCGCGCCGCAACCATATCAACCGCCTCATCAAGCATCCGCCCATCGACATCACAAAGAGCGACCACCTCAACCGGTGACACCTGTATCAAGCGGAACAAATCACTCTTGCCGTACCAACCACAACCAATCAGCGCCACCCGACGCACTTTATGATCAGTAACATCAGCTCCGTATCCCCTGGTAGCCGACAAGGCCAATCCAGCCGCACCCACTTCAATAAACTTCCGGCGATTCATGGCCAAGGTTTTAACCGACATCCCCAAGCAAAGACAAGTGTGCATCTCAATGGAGCCCTCGAGGTCAATCGACCGAAAGACCACCAATCATCCCGAACACAAAAAAATACCTTCCGGCTCTCAAGAAACCCCGCTATCCTTTTCTTCAGAAACCAACAGATAAATATCAACGGATTACTGTGGACTATTCTCCTTCGCAGCAATTCCATTGCCCATCGCCCATGAAACGCAACCGAATCTTTTCGCTAAGTCTTATTCTCGCCGCCTCTGTGCTGGGAAACGCTCTCATTCACGCCGGAGACGCCTCTGGAAAATGGGCTTGGACCATCGAGACTCCTGATGGAAACAGCATCAAGTCAATGATGACCTCGAAACAAGAGGGCACAATGCTCACCGGCTACCTCACTCGGCCAGGAAGCGATGATCAGCTTAAGCTGCAGAAAGGGAAAGTAGAAGAAAACGAGATTTCATTCACCGTCGTTCCAAACTTCAATGGAGGCGATATTACGGTGGAGTATAGTGGCAAACTCAAAGGAGACAAGATTGACGGGGTCCTCCGCGTGGTCGAATTTGACGCGGAGCTGGAATGGCACGCCCTTCGCCAAGAGGAAGATGTCGATCCGTCCGGCGATTGGGATTGGACCCTGGAAACCCCGAACGGAAACCGCCTCGAAGCAAGCTTAGAGCTTTCGGTGAAAAAAGGAAAACTCATTGGAGAACTCATTGCGGACAACTGGGCAATGGAACTCGAAGAAGCCAAGATTTCAGGCAACAAAATCTCATTCAAGACCACCAACGCGAACAACGATCAAAAATACTCCTCTGAAGGAAAGATCAAAGGCAATACGATCTTCGGCAAAGTATCCTTTACCAACGACAGCGGCGAAGCGACCGAACTCGAGTGGACCGCGAAACGTCGCTAACCGCTCTACACCACCAAAAAAATCTTTGACTGCCCCCTGGTTTGCGGCCCGGGGGCAGTCGTGCTTTTCACCCCTAGAGATATATTGAGTCAAGGAGCCCTGAACTGCGAAACCCGACACAGATGGCTTTACTTTCCGTCGCTCTGTAATGACACTCTTCCGGTTGACTGCCGCCAGCGGCAGAAATTAAGGATGAACCATTTTCGCTGTCATAACGATCGAAGCCAGCGGCCTCGTAGCGCATTCGCGTCCACACTATCGTCGCTTATTTGCTTACTCGTATTTCTCAGTCCTGAGGTCAGCTTTCGGGCACTGCAGGCTGCGGATGCGAGCAGCGGAGCGTTCGGACGGCTTCACTCGCTACCAAAACTATCGCAGACAGAACTCACAGAACTTCTCGACACACTCAGAATCCACCTTGAAACCGAACTCGGCTATGCCGAACTCACGACGACACAAGCGCTCAAACATTCAAAGGTTCCACGAGGCATTTCAAACACGATCATCCTCAACCAAGAGCACCTCCCTCAGGGAACCATACAATTGGGAACCCTCGTCACGAGTTCTCAGCCCCCCAAACTCTGGCTTCAAGGAAAGCGTCCTGGACCGGATGGAACCGCATTACCTAACCCAGATCTGCAACTCATTCTCGAGCGAACAGAGACCCTACTCCCGGAAATCACGGCATCAAAGGAAGCTCTGACTCAAACCGATCTGAGCCATCAGATCATTCAGCTAGATTACATCGATCTTTCAGGGGCTCAAGAAGCCCTCGCGGGATTCGGATTCTCCACCTATTCGAAACTCTCGGAAATCCCCTTTCCAATCCCCTTCGAATCACTGCCGGTGATCGCTCCCATGCCTCAGCCCACGTCTGAACAGATCGCCTTGCTTGGGAAAAGTCCAGGCAAAGAACTCAAAGGAGCCTTTGACCTTTCCGTCACGCCTTCGATCGCCACCGATCTCCCCGGCGGGACCAACATGGCGCCGTCCTCTCAATTGGCCGTCATTTTTCACCCGGCACACCCGAGTCAGTACTCCCGCGTCGTCCAGTTACTAAAGGAATCGATAGATCGCCCGGCTCGACAGATCTTTGTTGAAGGATTGGTTCTTGAAATCAGTGAGGACGGACTCAAAGAGCTGGGAGTGGAATGGGAATTCTCAGAGGGAAATTTTGCACAGGCGGCCGGCACCTTAACGCCTGGCACACCTACCCCTACGCCAACCTTAGATTTTAGTTTTGATGATCTCCGGGATCTCGACAAGAACTGGCTTGTGAAGCTAAGGACACTCCTGGAGTCGGGCAAAGCAGAGATCCTCTCGCGCCCCAGCGTTCTAACCCTCAACAACAGACAGGCAACCATTCGGGTTGGCACCGACATTCCAATTGCAACCGCACAAGAAGGTGTGGCTGAAAATTCAAATAAGATCAGTTTCAACTTCAAGTATCTGGCCACGGGAATCTCACTCAACATCCGCCCTCGCATTAGTGCTTCAGGGGAGGAGGTTGGCATGCTGATCGACACCATCGTTTCATCCATTATTCCAGGAGGCGATCTCGAACTCCGCTCAGCGCGCGGAGAGGTCCTTGCCTCAGCCCCCACCGTTGCAACGCGTCGGGTCCAAACGTACGCTCGCATCGAAAACAACACTCCGTTCATCATCGGAGGCCTAGTTAGCAAAGAACAAACACAACGCCAACGTCGCGTTCCTCTCCTTGGAGACATCCCATATCTCGGGCAACTCTTCCGCTCCACATCCACACGATCAAGAAAGCGGGAAGTGATCATTGTTTTGACCCCTTACGTCTTGGTGAATGATAAATCCAATCGAGCCCTCGGGCGATTCTTACCAAAGGACGAAGACCGGTTTGATGAATTTGGCAATGTGCTCTTCCGGGACTTCTACCGAATCCGAAATGAGGACGTCTTCGATCTTGAGTTCCTACTGGATGATGAAGAGCTACAAACACGCCTAAGAGCGATTCAAGAGGCGATCTCAAAAAATCAAGATCTGACGAATGATGCGGCCTTTTCCCCATTTCGAACCAGTCTGATTCCCGGAGAAGAAATCCTGGTTGAACGGATGATCTACGAAGTTATCAAACGGCTTTCATCGGAACCCACCACGGGCAAACCTTGGCTAGACGAACGAGTCGGACTCGACCGAATCATTCTCTTCGAAAAACAAAACGTTGGCGGCTATGAAGTTGCTTTTCTTGATGAAATACTCTCCGATCTCGGAGACGGCAATTCAACCGAGAGCTTTTTCACCAGCCATCCAAACAAAGCACTCGTGATTCAATACCACGCGCCTCTCGCCACCAATCAAGGAATCGTGCTTGAACAGGATCCTATCCCTTCAATCACCGTCGTTGACTGTCCCAATGAAGAAGCCTGGACCCAACTGATCGCAAGCACCAATGCGCCGGGCCCAAACGGAGAAGCCCGCTCAGCATTTGTGCTCCATCACCCCACAGATCTGACCCGCCTTCGCCGAGCCGTGCTGCTCGACAAAGTGATCCAACTCAATGGAGGCAAACAGCGGATCAATCTCAAGAACTTCTCGCTCGGAAAAGTCCTCTTAATACCAGAACCCGACACTGAAAAGGTTCACCTCTTAGATCCCGAGACAGCACAATATTTTTATCATACCGAGCATTACTATGGGGCGTTTCTCAAGCACCTCACTGATGCCCTCAGTGCGGCCGAAAACCAGCTTAGAGAATAACGAGACGAAAACCGCACGCGATCGCAATAGAACCGTTCCAAACACATCCGTGAGAACTTCAAAAGCCAGCCGATTAGTCGCACCGATCTTGGTGCTTCTTGCCTTTCTATTGCCCGGATGGCCCGTCCTTACAGAATATGGCACCGAGGCAGCGAATCTGACTCAGAGAATTCTTGGTCGGATACTAGGTACTGGTATCGGGCTTGGGATCGCCTGGCTCACTGTGCGTCTAGTCGATCTTTTCTGCTGGACCTTTATCGAACGTCGACTTACGGCACCGATCCCTCGGCTCATCAAAGATATTGTTGCCGGCATGGTCTTCCTGGTCGCCGCGATGATTATCGTCAGTCTCGTCTTCAAACAGTCCGTCGCAGGTATCTGGGCCACATCCGGTATTGTGGGAATCGTTGTCGGCTTCGCGCTCCGGAACATGATCGCTGACGTATTTTCCGGCGTCGCGTTGAATGTCGATCGCCCATTTAAACTCGGCGATTGGATCGAGATTCACCCGAGAAGCGTCGAACCACTCCGCGGCTGTGTTACCGAAATCAGTTGGAGAACCACCCGGATCCGCAAGACGGACAACACAACAGTGGTCATCCCCAACAGCATGATCAGCTCTATCGTCCTGATCAACTTTAGCACCCCGGAACCCAAGGGACGATTTAGCCAAAGCTTCTGTCTCGAATTCGGTATCCCAACAGAACGAGCCCTACGAATTCTTCTCGCAGGAGCCAAGTCTGCCGACGGCATTCTCTCAGATCCTCCTCCGAAAGTATTGGTCGATAAGATTACCGACCAAGGCGTTGAGTACAAAGTTCGCTATTGGCTCGATCCGACCGTAACAACGCCCAGAAAAGGACGCCATCGAATCACCGCCACAATCCTCCGCCACCTCCATCACGCGGGACTCTCCCTAGCCTATCCCAAAAAAGATCTTTTCCTATCCAGAATGCCACATCGTCAACTTGACAGCGACATTGACCGGACGGAACTCATCACCCGAACCGATCTCTTCTCCAAGCTCACCCCAGAGGAAGTCACCAAGCTCGCGGACAGAGTCACCGAAAAACGCTTCACCGTTGGCAGCAGCATCGTCACGAAAGGAAACGAGGGCCACTCAATGTTCATTATCGTCGAGGGACTGCTCAATGTCTGTACCGAGGCCGAATCGGATGGCCGATCTGTCCTAGTCGACGACCTCGAACCTGGCGATTTCTTCGGCGAGATGTGCCTTCTAACCGGATGTCCTAGAACAGCAACCATTATTGCTCAAACAGATGTTGTTGTTTTTGAAATTGTCCACGAGGCAATCAACGACCTCTTAGCTGCCAGACCGGAGATCGCAACCCACCTTGCCGATACCGTGGCCCGTAGGCAGCAGCAACTCAAGAAAGCCGGCCAAACCACTGTTCAAGCAGTCGAAGAAAACGAAGAATCGGCATCCCAAAAGATTCTCGATCAAATGAAGGGTTTCTTCAGCGCGCTCACAAATCGTCTTTCTGTTCTCTAGCGATTCAAAGTCAACGCAGGCCCAATAGGCAAACTGTTCTGCGGCACCCCGTCCGATTGGGTGGTAGCACCCCATCTAGGGCTACCCCACTCCACCAATGAGAAAACCCGGCTTCTATTGTAGTTCCGGCTACACGAAAAGCGAGATAGCCTGAATCGCAACAGAAAACTATGATTGAATTCATCTTTGAAATCATTGGAAGCCTCATCGGCCTGGGCATCGCATTTATTGTGCTTCTCTTTGTTGGGACGCTCCTACTGACGATCTTCTCAGGAGTCAGCATGGCAATCCTTGGGGTTCCTGCCTTCTTAGTCCTCCTCCTTGTTGTCGGCCTGTGCCTCCCTCTGATTCTCCCGTTCTTGGTACCGCTTTTGCTTATAGTAGCCGTCCTTTGGCTCGGAAGCTCACTCTTTTGCCTCTGCTGAAGCGAGGAAGTCAGGAACTTTCAACGAGTGCTCATCTGAGACCAGCAATCAAAAGGTTTTATTGGGGCAGAGTCCATTTCGTTGTAGAATCGCGCCAACGATGTTTCCGAATGTTGCGAATCAATCTAAACAGCAGGCCTCACTTAGAACTCGACTCCGATGGTCTGTCTCTTCCGCAGTTGGATGGGCCCTCGTAGTTGCTACCACGAGCGGCCTCACTGCCACCCCGCAATTCCCGAGCGTTCCCGAGGGGTTTACTGCCTCCTTGTATGCCTCGGACACACTGTTATCCAATCCAGTTGCCATCAGCTTCGACAACCAGAATCGACTCTATGTGGCAGAGGCCCATCGAAAGAATACTGGAGTCTGGGGGGTTACCTTCTCGCGCTGGTGGGCGATGGAGGACTACCAGGCTAGCACACTTTCAGACCGCCAATCTATGTACGATCGATGGGCGCACATTGTGTCCCCGGAACAACTGTCTAGAGAGTCTGAGATCGTTCGTATCATTGAGGATCGCGACGGAAATGGCATCGCCGATTACTCCCGTATCTTTGCCAACGGATTTAACGATCCACTCGACGGGAATGCCGCAGGACTCCTCGCCCTGGACGACACGATCCTGCTGACCTGTATCCCTCACCTTTGGAGCCTCAGCAAGCCCGAGAACGGCGAGGCGCCTTCGCGAAAATCATTGTTCAACGGATTTGGCGTTCGCGTAGGGGTTCACGGTCACGATCTCCATGGGCTCATCCAAGGTCCCGATGGTAAGATTTATTTTACGGTCGGTGATCGCGGCTTCGACGTGACCAGTCTTGAAGGGCATCGACTCCACGAGAGCCATCGGGGAGCCGTCTTTCGCTGCCAACCCGACGGAACTCAGCTTGAACTCTTTCATAACGGACTCAGAAATCCACAGGAACTAGCGTTCAACGACTACGGCGATCTTTTCACCGTCGATAATAATATGAGTGGAGGCGACGAATGCCGAATTCTCCATCTTCTCGAAGGCGCTGATTCTGCATGGGACGCAACGTTTCAACTCTCTGGGCACTTCAGAAAAGAAACGCAACGGGAAACCCACTCGAAACCCACGTGGTTTACCGAACGACTCTGGGCCAAGCCCTTCCCTGGTCAAGCCCGATGGCACAACCCTGCCATCGCACAGCTCTCCCGCGGCCCAAGCGGACTAGCCCATTACCCAGGCTCTGGCTTTCCATCGTCCTACAAGGACACTTTTTTTCTGGCAGATTTCGTCGGCAGCGCGAGCACGAGTAAGGTCCTCGCCTTCAAGCTGAAGCCATTTGGAGCCAGCTATCAGCTCGAGTCCTCCCACGAATTTGTCAGCGATATTCTGGCGACTGATCTAGAGTTTGGGACCGATGGCAATCTCTACGCATCAGACTGGATCAATGGCTGGAACGGTACCGGAACGGGACGAATCTGGAAGATCCAAGCCCAAGCCACAGCTACCGGCAATCGCTCGACCGTCCATGACCAATCGGTTCACCAACAAAAAATGAACGAGCTCACCAACAAAAACCTAGAGCAGCTCCTAAGTCATCCCGATCGGCGGATCCGATATCGGTCCCAATTCGAGCTAGCAAAACGGGGAGAGACGGGAGCAGATATTTTCATCCACCAGCTTGAGCATCCTGTCCATCATCTCGCCCAAATCCATGCCCTGTGGGGACTCGCGCAGCAAGAGGAACAAAGCACGCCACCCTCCCATGTCTTGGATGCTCTTATCACAAGTCTTAAGTCACCCCATCCTGAAGTCAGAGCCCAAGCAGCCAAAGTAAGTCGGCTCTTCTCCATACAGCCAGATCAACGGCCCTCGCTCATCGAGTTGCTCTCAGATCCCAACGCTCGCGTCGTCTACCAGGCCATGATGTCGGTAGCGGTTCTCAAAACCTCCGAAGCGCGGCAGCCTATTCTCGATCAACTCAAGAAGGGAACGTCCGAAGACCCAACCATTCGCCACGGCGCAGTGACCGCAATGACGGCATTGTTCACCAACGAGGAACTTGCTGCTTTTCGGGGAGATGAAAACAAATGGATTCGAGAATGTGCGGTTTTAGCTCTCCGACGGAAGGCGAGTCCATTCGTCGAAACATTCCTTACCGATCCAGAGCCCCAAATCGCCTACGAAGCAATTAGAGCCATTCACGACCTCCCGATTCTATCCAGCCAAGAGTCCGCCGCTATGCTCGCCGAGCAATGGCTGAAAAAAAACGTTTCCGTCCCAGCTCCCATTGCGGCGCGAATCCTCAATCTCAACTACCGCCTAGGACAAACGATTCACGCCAAACGACTCGCTCGAGTCGCTGCCGAAACTAACGTCCCAATCAAACAAAGGCTCGAAGCACTCGAAGCGCTGGCAAACTGGAACACTCACTCGCCATTTGATCGTGTGACCTGGCATCTGATCAGACACAAGCAATCCCGAGACACTGAGATTGGTCCCCCAATCAAACCCTTGATTATTGCGGCATTCACCGAGCTTTCATCCATCCCTTCCACACCAACTGACGATCCAACTCAATCAGTCCAACGCGCACAGATAGCGTGCGCTCGGCTTCTTATCGACTACGAACTCATTGACTCGGAAGCGGCTGCACGCTTCGCTCAGCTGGACTCACTGCCTCCAGCGATCAGAACACAATTCCTCGAAAAAGCGGTTCGTTCTGATTCACTCCATCAAGAAATTGCACGCCAATTATTATTAGATTCCTCAACACAAATTCAGCTGACTGCCGCGACATTTCTCTGTCGCTTGAACAATGCTGATGGCTGGAGCTATCTCTCAGCAGCAATCAACGGCAAAGACGAACAACTCATCCAACGAACGTTGAAAGAACTCGGCCACCTCAACTCTGACAGAGCCAAACCGCTACTACAAACAGCGCTCCAGCGGGCCATCAGCGGACACCTCCCTAAGGCCGTCTGGTTAGAGCTGCACGAAGCAACTCAGGCCAACGCTGAGTATGCTTCATTACATCGCTCATTTACGGATGAAATGGTCAAACGCACCCCTCTAAAATCCGCAACACTCCTTCTCGAGGGCGGCGACGCTACACACGGAGAATTCCTTTTTAAGAACCACGCGGCACAATGCGTTCGCTGCCATAAAATCGAAGGATTTGGGGGGGCTGCCGGCCCCGATCTCTCCAAAATTGGCACGACACTCAATCGTGAAGAACTCGTCCAAGCACTCCTCAATCCAAGCCTCCGCATTGCCCCAGGCTTTGGCAACGTCACTCTCGACCTCAAAGATGGAGAGACGATCAGTGGCAATTTCATCAACGAATCCCCCCGTTCAATTCGTCTTAGGCTGCCCGACCAAAGTGAACTCGAGATAACTCGCGAACACATCGAGTTCATGACTCAGGAACAATCCTCAATGCCGCCAATGAATGACGTTCTTTCCCTGCGAGAACTCCGCGACCTAGTCCAATACCTGGCTGAACAGAATTAGTCCGACCCATCGTCCCCAGGCGTTATGTTCTTCCTGGCGATAAACAAATGCCATGACTTGAGCCACTCAGCGTATTCGTAGGGTCAGTCAGATTCAAAATACTTGGCACGGGATAAGCTACCATTTAAGCGCGCTTGGATAGAAAAGAGCGACCGAATCGGCAGCGATTCGATGAGATTTCAACTACTTGGAGAAAGGGCAACGAAATGAGCGAAACGACTTGGAATCAATCGATCCAACGGGGAATCCGCGATACATGCCACGAATGCGGCCAGCAGATCACGAAGTCCAATCAATCATCCTTTATCGAACTTGATATGGAAGGCGAGCACCACGTTTGCTTGAGCTGCAGCAAGATCCAATGTGGAGATCTACTCGTCTTAGATTACTAAGAACGGCGCTACAACAACGCCTCTCATCATACCTTGTCGAGCCGAAACGTTCGTAAAACGTCTCGGCCTTTTTCTATTCGCCATCGCTGGAGAACCATGACTCACAGGGAGAGACAAGGAAC
This sequence comes from uncultured Verrucomicrobiota bacterium, assembly GCA_913061285.1. GTDB lineage: Bacteria > Verrucomicrobiota > Verrucomicrobiia > Limisphaerales > AAA164-E04 > UBA2970. The sequence continues at coordinate 23,479 of CAJXVR010000033.1, forward strand.
CTTCAGAGGCTCAATTCGGTGCACGTCCTAGAGACTTAGCCTCTTCTGATAATAGCGAAACCCAAAGCAAGCTACCCCTAAAAAAAGGCCGCAGCGAGATCTAAGACTCGCTGCGGTTGCTCCAACAACACAAGAAACAAACCAAGCTAGAACAAGAACTCAGCCTAGCGACGCCACGATCCGCGCCCTCGTCCCCTGCCTCGTTTGTTATTTTCTACAGCAGCAATTTCCTCTGCCGAAAGGCTCCCGTCTTCATTCGCATCATAGCGCTCCAGAAGAGCTACCGTGCGTTCCTCAGCATCGATAGCGAGCGCACTTTGTAATTCTTCACTAGAGACATCTCCATCGGCGTTCGCATCATATTTTTCGAGAAAACGGCCTTGTAAGCGTTGCACCTCCGCATCCGCCGCAGCCACAAGTTCGTCGCTTGTGATCGTTCCATCATCATCCAGATCAAGCGCATCTAAGAATCGCTCTCCCCGGCGACCACGAAAGGGACGATCATCCTCATCACCAATCGCACCATCCTCATTGGAATCAAAGCGATCAATAAGTCGATCGAAATACTGGGTGACTGATGCCTGACTTTCGGCCAAAGACTCCGCGGCACTCACCGCACCGTCCTCATCCGCATCATAGCGCTCCAGAATTCGAAGCTGTTTCTCCGCGACTCCCACAGCCGCAGCAAGCACTAGCTCTTCTGCCGAAACCGTACCATCTTCATTGGCGTCCAAACCAGACACCCGTTTTCCGCCCCCACGAGCCATCGAGGTCACCACCGAGGCAGCCGCGAAAACACTCACTGCAAGCAATACTGTATTTCTTGAACTCATCTTCATCGTTTTAACAATCAGTCTATTTTTTTTTGAGTCTCCGACAATGAGACCTGACACACATGCCTGCACACAAACTCCACGCCCCGTTTGCCGCTAGAGAATCACATGTCATCTCGATGGATTTCCCGCAAGGCCAGCGGTTTGCACCTGATTATTAGCAAGATCGGAGCCAGCATTCAGCTAGGAGGATGTCGTACATGTACGATTTGAAATGACGAAGAAAATCATCGAAGTCTTCGAATGGACGTCTCCATGGGAGACCGATTCTCCTCAAGCACATCCAGCGCCTCAATTCGCCATGCATCTGCGGCCCCAAACACCGAAACCTGAGCATGATAGTCCAGGCGCCGACGATGAACATGCCCCCAATGCTCGACACTTCCCTCTGCTCGCCATCGTGCATCAAATAACAGGTGAAGGCGGCCGTTCTGATCAACCGTATGGTGGATCGGCTCAAATGATAGCACTTCGATACTCTTGACCGTCGCCATAGCCCCCCCTTGCTCACGAAACGTCAACGCCCGACGAAAATCAAAATAGAGGGACTCTAGCAAATCCCCTATCACCACCCCTTCCAAGCGATCATAAGCAGCCTCTTCGCCCCCTTCATTGAAAGCCGAGTAGACCGTCGACAACAGCCAGTTTCCAATTTCAATGCTATCTAGCTCGAGCTCACTTTGACTGATTCCTCGGGGGACAAACAACGCAAAGCGATCCGAAGGCCACATGCCCGCAGCCAGCATCAGAAAAAATACCAACAACCATCGCCGTGATCCTTTGAACACGGAGTCCTCGCCGAGCAGGAAGCTGACACCAATTATCATGACGATCAGAATCGCAATAAGACTGAGTAGGGGAAGGCGCAAGACGGGCATACGCGGAGGCGACTCCAAAGCGTGAACCTCAACGGAATCTCGATCCGAATCAGAAGTCCACTTCCATCGTCGATTCCCTTTCCAAAAACGAAACTTCTCAGGGAAGGCATCGCCGATCAAAACCGTACTTTGAACAGCCAAAGCACGGGGCCCAAAGCTATTCCACTCAAGCTCGACATTCTGAGGCCGCTCCCCCCTCCGATAGCTCAATATGATACCAACCCGTGCTTGATATACACTCACATCCCTCGGTGCGACGTTGCGGGCAAAATCCCTCAGATCGACACCAAAGAACTGGATCCTATCAACCGATGCCTCTGTTCTTTTTTCATTGATCCAAGCCGGCGCTCCTTCGCGAAAAAACGATTCTATCTCAGGGACAGCAGCACGCTGTTCCTCGACGGTGATCATGTCGTTTGAAGCACGGGCAAGCGGCAACCATTCCTCCAGAGTCAGTAACGGAACCAGAACTTCGTGGCGCACTTCAGATTCAGTCACATAAATGAATGAATAGAGCCCTGCGTAGCTCGAGATTCCCAATCGCAAACGAGCTTCGGCTTCCTTCCGGCGCCTCAATGCTTCCCACTGAGTTTCGCCTGGTTCCGTCAAACCATTCCGTTCCAGATTTACCGTTAGAGCTTGATCACTGACCAGTTGAGAAGGTCGATGAACCCATTCACCACCACGCCTGATTGTCAGATCCATGATCGCCGGTAGACTCGCATCCTCTGGAGCAAAACGCTGCACAATGGTGAGCAGTTTGAGGGGACTCGAAAGGGAGTATTCAAATTCGTACACGATAGAATACTCCATCAGTGCCTCCGGAACTACCGTAGCGTCAATCGAAGATCGGTCGGCACTGCTGAATCGTCCCGCAAGCTTTTGTCCGTCACCGTTGAGGAGAATCAGTCGTTCCAATAGAAATTCTTCATGGCTTTCAGACGCCCGTAGTAGCCCTTTGCTTGAATACCCCCCTTCATCATTTGGCTGCAATGAGTAGAGCAAGACGAGATCCTCGAGCATCACGGTCACGCGGACACGAACGGCATCCTCCTCAATCTCAAATTGAGCGCTGGTCAATGAAATCGGATGGCTACACAGCTTCAAACATCCTGCAAAGATTGCCAAGACAATGCACAGCCCTTTTGTCATGCCGAACTGTTTCGCTCGCATCCCGGACATGGCCTGCAATCAACCTAAGCGGGAGTCTAATCAACACGAATCATCGCCTCGATCCAATTATCAAAGCGAAGATCATCGGAGATAAGGTCTGCTGTCAGCAAATAGTTCCCAGGTTCCCTAGGGGCCAGAACTTCAAAGCGAACAGCGCCACTCTCTCTTGCCGCTAATTCTAAGGCCAACGGCCGTTCTCCAATAATCGAAACAGCCCCATCCCCCTTCGGATTCAGGGAGAATACTCGCCTAACAGGCGAATGGTTCGTCACCCGAATTTCAAACACCTGGCGCCCCCCCGGATTCATTTCGGCTCCATAGGGATAGAAAACTGCCCACTGTTCATCAATTCCATAGTTGGGATCATCCCAAGGAAAAAGTTCCGCGAGAATCGCATGCCGTTCTTTGTATCGCTGCTCCATGTAAACTAACTCAAGGTCCGAGAATCGGAAAATGTGAGGTATATGCTCATTGATCAACCAATACTCACCGCTGATCTCTCTCAGTTTCTTCAAGCATAGAAAGTATCCCGTGTTTTCCTGCATGAGATTTCGGTTTAGCAAGCAGTAGTCATCGATCCCACTTGGCGAAAATGAATCACCGATAAAAAAGACCGGCTCTTCATCCGCCTTCTCAACCATCAGGGCTCCGTGATAGAGCGCCTGCCCCGGGTAGAATTGAAAGGTGAGATCAAACTCTCGCCAGCGAATTTCCTGACCGTCTCTCATCTCAGTCACGGGCGCGATCGGATTCGACGTCATCGCGGGAAGGTGATAGGCAGACGGGTTCTCCAAAACATCTTTATACTCACTGAGTGCGTAGACCGGGCAATCAAACAGATCCGCTGCCTTTTGAACCATATCCGCATGGTCGTCATGAAAATGAGTGACAAAGATGCCCTCAATCTTTCTCACTAGCCCTTGTTTTATCCAATCTTCTACGGCTTGAATCACCGCTTGGTATCCACAATCGAGCAGAAAACCGTACCCCTCATCCGATACGATCAAGCGACTCGTCGATTGACTAAGAATCCAATCAGGTGTTTCAAGATGCGTGCTGTAAGGCATCAACTGAATATCAGCGCCCTCGCCCAAGACACGCTCCCCAGAAAGTCGCATTCGATCCTCCTTAAAATACCAATTCAAGGCATTGGTCGAAAGATAGTTTCGGTAGAGCTTCTGTGCCCGCACAATCAGTTGATCGATATCAGATTGCGGGTCTTTTATCAGAGGTCCCCTCGCTGGCACGATTAAGTCGAGCTTTAGAGCGCGCAGTATCCGTAGACTCTCGATCAGATCTGCGAGTCGGGCGGCATAGCCATGATATCCACGAATCTGCGCCTCTGGGATCGCATCCTGGAAACTGTACAAATCAATAATCCTCCCCCCTTTGTAGAGCAAGTCCCCGGTAAAGGCGGTACGCAGCCCATCAATCACCCCGAAATAAGAAATCGAACCACGGGTGTAACCCGGGGTTTTCACCACTACGAGCGTCATTCCCGCAAGATCAAGTTGCTCTCCGCCATTCAGCCATCGGTCCACCGGAAAAGGTTCAGCTAAGACCTTCGTTGACTGCTGTTCATAGTCATGAAAGCGTTTCGTTCGAAAACTCTCCCAGAATTCATGAGGCGATTCCAACAGAGACCGTTCGGCATCAGGAGCAAAAACCTGCCACCGTTCAAAGCGTTCCGGGTTAGAAGGTAAGACATCACGACGGCCATGGGTTAAGAGCAATCGCGACACGTCAGCCTCAGCGCTTTCCTCCTTCGATTGATAAATCCAAGCGGTGTCATCCCCATACCCGACTCGGACGGTATTCACGGCTCCGGCTTCAACCCACAGATTCTTTGACACTGAAATCCCGGTATTTCCGAGAACGGAGACAGAGACAAGCAAGGATAGGACTGGCAGAATCACTTTCATGGACTAGTTTGAAGTCTGGAACAGTTCGAGGGCGCAGGCAAATCGATAATTGCCAGCGAATTCGCGCTCTGCTGTTTTAACACCTTGCCTTGCGGGCTGGATTGCCATAGGGGTTTACGGAAATTCGACTAGAAGATATGTCAGCATTAAAAGGAAAAATCGGTCTCGTATTCGGAGTCGCTAACAAACGTTCGATCGCATGGGCGATTGCACAGGCCTGGCATGAGGCCGGAGCCACTCTAGCTTTCACCTATCAAGGGGATCGACTCAAGAGCAACGTCGAGCAACTAACGGCCACGTTTGGAGAAGACACCCTCCTCATTCCCTGTGATGTCACGTCAGACGAAGACATTACCAATGTCTTTAGCGCCGTTAAGGAGAAATTTGGCAAACTCGATCTCTTACTTCACTCAGTTGCCTTCGCTCCAAAAGCGGCCCTTGAAGGACGGTTTGTCGATACCGATCGCGAAGCGTTTCGGATGGCTCACGACATCTCTGCCTATTCCCTGATTGCAGTCGCCCGAGAAGCAGCCCCTTTAATGATAGAGGGAGGGAGTATCATAGCGATGTCATACTACGGTGCAGAAAAAGTGATTCCACACTACAACGTAATGGGCGTCGCCAAAGCGGCGCTTGAAGCTTCCACCCGTTACCTTGCCAACGATCTTGGACCTGACAAGATCCGGGTCAATTGTATCAGTGCAGGACCGATGAACACGCTCGCTGCCCGTGGCATTTCAGGATTCACCTCGATGCTCAAACATTACGAAGCCCATGCCCCACTCAAGCGGAACGTCGAACCTTCGGAGCTTGGAGCCACTGGCGTGTTCTTGGCGAGCGGCGGGTCCGCCGCAATCACTGGGCAGGTGCTCTATGTCGATGCTGGCTACCAAATCATGGGAATGTAAACTCACATTCCCGATCATCATCTTCTAGGCCTTGAGGCGAGATTGGCGCAAGCGATCGAGAGCCACTGCCAAGATAATGACGATCCCAATGATGATTTCCTGCATGTAGGTCGGCCAGTTCATCTGGCTCGACCCACTTTTTAAGACAGCCATGATTAGCGCCCCAATCATGGTGCCCAAAATACTACCGGAGCCGCCATTCAAGCTCGCTCCACCGATCACAACGGCCGCAATGATTTCTAGTTCTAGACCAATCGCCACGGTCGGATCGCCTTGCGTGAGGCGGGAATACTGCATGAGCCCCGCGATACCAAAAAACATTCCTGCGAGCGTGTAAATTAACACCTTCTGCCGTTGCACGGGAATCCCACAGAGACGGGCCGTATCTTCGTTCGATCCAATGGCGAAGACGTAGCGACCAAACACGGTCTTCCGCATCACAATCGTCATGACAATCGCCAGTCCGATCGCAATCCAAACCCCCATGGGCAAAGGAAACATTTCCAGGGGGTTCACGGGTTCCATAATACGATTCAACGGATTCGCATCCGGGTTCACGGTTTGATTATTCCCTAGCCACTTCGCCGAACCACGGGCAATCCCCATCATCCCAAGCGTCACAATAAAAGGCATCATACGAAGCGCCGAGATCACCGTTCCGTTGATAAAACCAACCAAGGCCCCGCTGGCCACCGTCAAGAAAAAAACTAATACCGGAGGCACAGACTTCACCAGCAAACTGGCTGCCACGACACTCGTCAACGCTACGACGGAGCCGGCACTCAGATCGATCCCTCCGCTCACAATGACCATTGTCATCCCCAAGGCGCCAATCGCGACAATCACCGTCTGCGTGAGGATCAGTTTGGCGTTGCTGCCCGTAAAGAAGATAGGACGAAGCTCTTCACTCAAGGCGAACAGCCCGGTGACCAAGACAAGACCGAAGAGCGGTCCAAGCGTACTAATCCAGCGCCAAAGCGTCGCACGATTCATTTTTGACTGACTACCTTCGGCCATAACAGATTCCCGTCACTTTTCTTCCTCCTGTCCCACCGCCACCGACAAAATTTCATGCTCATTCCAGTCTTCGGCAGGACGCACCTCTTCGAGCACACCGCGGCACATGACACCAATGGTATCGCACACGCCAAGAAGCTCGGGCAAATACGAACTTACAAAGAGAATCGCCTTTCCCTGCGCCGCAAGTTCGCCAACAAGACGATAGATATGAGCCTTACTTCCAACGTCGATTCCACGGGTAGGCTCATCAAGCAAGAGAATAGTTGCATCGTGATGAAGCAGGCGACCAATGGCTACTTTCTGCTGATTTCCACCCGATAACTCCCCAATGATCTGTTTGGGACCGCTAGCCCGAACCCCTAACTTCTCGATCCAAGCCTGCGATCCTTCAAGCTGCTTAGCCCCGTTGATGAAGCCCATTTTGGTAAACGGTTCAAACCGAGTCATTGTGAGATTATTGGCGATACTCTGGTTCAACAATAGCCCCTCTTCCTTTCGGTTTTCGCTCAACAGCCCGACCCCTTGCCTAAGCCGATCCCGCGGTGAACCAACCGCCTTTTCTGTCCCCGCAATTTCGATTGAACCTCCAGAAATCTTATCAAGGCCAAAACAAGCTCGGAGCGTTTCCGTTCGTCCGGCTCCGACCAAGCCAGCGACACCGAAGATCTCACCTCGACGAAGCGACAGAGTCACCGATTCCGGTTTTTTTCGCCCCTGGAACGATTTCAACTCTAACACGGGATCTCCAATGGAATGATCCAAATGAGGGTAGATCTCGGTCATCTCTCGCCCTACCATCAAATGAATAATGTCGTCCAACTCCGTTGACGCCATCTCTCCAGTCCCGACTGACGCACCGTCGCGAAGCACCGTGAAACGATCACAGACTCTCTGACATTCCTCGAGGAAATGACTGATGTAGATAATACTCACACCTTGAGCCTTCAGCTTGTTGATCACCTGAAACAAGCGATCCACGTCCACCTGAGTCAAACTACTCGTCGGCTCATCCATGATCAGCACCCGAGGTTGTCGGATCAGGGCACGAGCAATCTCGACTAATTGTTGTTCGGCGATGCTTAGCTCGTAGACCAAGGTCTTCAAACTAAAGCCCGAGTGATCCAGTTGAGCAAACGCCTTTTCAGCCATCGCCCGGCGCTTCTTACTCTGTATCACGCCCATTCGACACGGCTCCTCGCCCAAGACGATGTTCTCTTCCACGGAGAGATCAGGAGCCAAATTTAGCTCCTGATAGATCATTGCGATCCCACGATCCCGAGCATCGAGTGGCCCCTTGGGAATATAAGCTTCTCCGTCAATCTCCATTGTCCCCGAATCAGCCTGATGGGCACCACTGAGGACTTTCATCAAGGTGCTCTTACCCGCGCCATTCTCGCCAATGAGAGTGTGAACTTCACCCGGAGCAACCTCAAAACTCACACCGCGCAAAGCACGCGTTGCCCCAAACGCCTTTTCGACGTTTGTCATTCGCAATCGAGGTGGAGCCATAGCGTCAGAAAAACAAACTGAGATTCAATGAATTCTAATCAAGGACGATTCACTAGTGGAACGCGTTCGCGTGACTAGAGAACGTATCTAGTTTAGAAACTCAGCAAACGGAGGATGCAGGAGGGCATGAACAGCAGGCTCAGCCATATTCTCTTTCGTCACCATCACGACGCCCGTATCGATTCGCTTCTCCACATCCTCTCCCCCAAGTTTCTTCATGATTGTGATCACCCCCTCATAGCCCATCCGCATGGGGTCCTGCACGACCAACCCTTGCACGTCTCCGTTCTCCATATCTTTGATCGACTGCGTTCCGGCATCAAACCCAACCATCTTCACCTCGCCCCCACCGCGACCAATCTCCCGAAGTGCCTTGGTCATACCAATCGTTGAGTTCTCATTGACACAATAAATTCCATTCACCTCTTTTCCGAAGCGATTTAGGATATTCTGTGACGCCTGATAGGCGGTTTCCCGCGTAGGGCCGGCGTACTGATCCGAGGAAATCAACTTGATCTCAGGAAAAGCCTTTAGGGCATCAAGAAACCCTTCCTCTCGTTTTTCAGTGCTCGCAGATCCGACAGCATAGCGAAGCAAAATAACGTTCCCTTTTCCCTCAAGAAGTTTCCCCATGAATTCACCAGCCATCTGGCCCCCCTTAAAATTGTCCGTCGCGACGAAGCTCTCATAAGACTCTGTTTCCAGTCCGGAATCAATAATCACGACCGGAATACCAGCCTTTTGAGCGGTTTCGACCGGCCGAACCAATGCCTTGGAATCAAGCGGCGCCAGAACAATGCCCTTGATCCGTGGGTTGGTAAAATTCTCTACCACCTGGATCTGCTGATCTCGGTCATCCTCTTTCAGAGGCCCTTTCCAAATAACCTCGACGGCTGTCCCTTGGGCGTTCAATTCCTTCTCAGCCTTTCGGGCCCCAGCTTCAATCGAACGCCAAAATTCGTGCGTTGTCCCTTTGGGGATCACCGCGATTTGGATTACCTTCTGACCGCCCTCCCCATCACCACTCGCACTCGAAGGATTGCCACAACCAACCCATGTAGCGACAACAATGACCGATAAGCCCAAAAACGCAGGAAATTTCATGCCTGGAAGATAGATTCCCAAAGCGGCCTGTCCAATCTTTTATTCCCCGCGTATCCGGGGCAGTCATCCTTTTGCCGGGCCCGTTGCCCTCCGAGAAACCGGCCCGGCAGAAATGAAAACCTAGTCCTTTCTCTTCAACAAGGCAACGTAGGCCCCATCACACGAATCTTGGTAGGGCGTCAATTGGCGTTCTGACACAAGATGAAAGCGAGCATCTTCGTCGAGAAATTCGGAGACGATTGCGGAATTCTCCTCCGGCTCTAAACTGCATGTGCTATAAACCAAGGTTCCCCCAGATTTCACTGCGCTTGCGGCCCGCCGAAGAAGTGCTAGCTGTCGTTGCGTGAGTTGACGAATCTCCGAGGATTTCAATCGCCAGCGAAGATCCACCCTCCGACGGAGCACGCCCGTGTTGGAGCACGGCACGTCAGCGAGGACTCGATCAAAGGCATTATCAAAGTTTTCCGGCAAGGGACGTGCGCCGACCAAGCGACAGGTGACGGACTGGATTCCCAGACGTAGACAGTTCTCCTCCACCAATGCTAATCTGGCGGTAACCGTGTCGCAGGCAACAATTTCTCCCTTATCCCCCATCTTCTCTGCGATGTAGGTCGTTTTGCCTCCCGGTGCAGCGCAAAGATCAAGAATGCGTTCACCTGCCTGCGGATCAAGCCAATCGACACTCAAGAGCGTACTAGGATCCTGAACATACAGGGCCCCAGAAAGGAAAAGATCCTTCTGAGTCATTCCCGCAGGATTCTCAATCTGAAACACGGACGCCGTCGATTCCCATGCCAAGGACTTGGGAGAGACCTGCAATCCTTCCCCTTCGGCCTGAGCAGCAAACGCCTCACCGCTCATCTTCAATCGATTGACCCGCACAAATACCTCAGGAGTCCTATTTTGCCACTCGAGCAACGCTTTGATCTCTTCCGGGCCCAACCGGGCCTGCCAGCGGCGAAACAGCCACCCCGGACACGAATAGGCAATATCGGGCTGGGTCTCTTTCATCGCCGCAACCTGGGAAAGTATCGCATCCCGTTCCCGCACGATTCGACGCAAGATGGCATTTACAAAGCGAGCTTGAGGCTGCCCAGACATTCGTTTGACAATCCCAACCATCTCGTCAAGAACGGCGTAATCGGGAATCCGCGTCAAGAAGAGCAGCTGGTACAAACCAAGTTGTAAAGCTGTCTGAATCTGAGCTGAAGGGCGTTTTTTGACCATGCCCCCAAGCAACGAATCGATCAAGCGCCGGGATCGTATGACCCCGAAGACTAATTCCTGTGTGAGCCCCCTATCACGGGGTTTTAGATTCGGATCCGCCAAAGCGTCTCCCATGATCCGATCGAGGATTTCATCGGACTGGAAAGCCCGGTGAAGCACTCTAAGGGCAATTTCTCTTGGTTTTTCAGTAGCCACGCTCAATAATCGTCGTTTAACTAGTGCGTCAGAGCAAGACACGATTAGTGCTGATATGAGAGAAGAGTTCGAGAAACTAGCAACATCAGGGAAAATCCAGCCAAAACAAATTGAGGCCCTGGTGAAGCTGACGGAGTGCGGTTACGCCACCCACAAGAGCTGGGGATTTGGTAAAATCACAACAGTAGATACCGTTTTCTCGCGATTTTTGATCGATTTTGAGGATAAAAAGGGGCACTCAATGGATCTTGGATTTGGGGCTGACACCCTAACTCCCATCCCTACTGAGCACATCCTGGTCCGTAAAACCAAAGATCTTCAGGGCCTCCTTCAAATGGCGGCACTCAATCACATCGACTTGATCAAGTTGGTTCTGGAAAGCTTCAACGGTTCCGCGACAGCCGCACAGATTCAAGCAGTCTTGGAACCAGATGTCATTGCTGATGACTGGAGGAAGTGGTGGGAAGGTGTTCGCAAAGAGCTTAAGAAGGACGGCCATTTCCGAGTTCCTATCAAGAAAAGCGAGCCGATTCTCTACAACGCCGAAGCAGTATCGCTCGAAGAACGCCTCTTTGGAGACTTCAAAGCGGCTCGTGGACTCAAAGCGCGATTGACGGTTGCCAACGAAATGGTCAAGAGCCACGATGACTTGCCCAACAAGCAAACCACGTTCAAGGAAACGGCTGATCTCCTGAACGAAGAGATTTCAAAGCACCAAAAGAACCAACCAGCGCTGACGCTTGATGGTATTTTTGCACGGGACGATTTGCAGCAGCTCGCTGAGATCGAGCCGACCGAAGGCCAAGTCACCTCAGACATGATCTGGGCGCAAGAGAGCAACGTGGCTGCCATGATCGAGAAACTTCCCGCTGCTCGTCACAAGCGGGCCCTAGCATCCTACAAACAGGCTACACCTGACAATTGGACGCCACAAGTTCTCGAAACAATGAACGTTGTCGGAGCCCGCTTGGCTGGAGAATGTGCCAACATTCTCATCGACTCAGACCTCCTCTCACTACTCAAAGAAACACTGGCTCGCCTCATCAATCAGCACCAGGCGAGCACCGAATTGCTCCTTTGGCTGGCAAAATCACGCTCTGATTCGTTCGCCGATATCCTAGGTCCAGAAGTCTTTAGAGCAATGATCACCGCGATGGAGAGAGATCAGTTCAATGAGAAAAAATCGAGTCGACTAAACGATTTTATCATGAGCGATAAAGAGCTCTTAGCTGTCTC
>CAJXVR010000034.1 GCA_913061285.1 uncultured Verrucomicrobiota bacterium
GATCTACACTAGATCGCTCGTCGGCAGCGTCAGATGTGTATAAGAGACAGCGAATGCCTCGATAAGGAAGTCAGTGGCACGTACCACGCGGTCAATTCCGGAGCTGCATCGCGTTTTGAATTTGCTGAAGCGTTAAAATCACACAGCCCATCTTTTCAATCAACGATCCTCCCAGCAAGTTCTACTGAATTTGCTAGCGAGGCACGACGGCCTGGGTATTCAGTCCTTAGCCCAAGGAAGCTTGAAGAGGCGTTAGGACACCCCTTTCCTCATTGGACTGACGGGCTCGCTCGATTCCTGCGTCAATAAACAAATGATAGTTGCCAATAGATGCGTACGAGCGCCCAATCAAGGCTCGCTCATTTGAAAGCTATTCGCCACAGTCGAATAACGGCCGCACTCGCTCGACGTTTCCGCAACATTGGAAGATTCGTTGATTCGGTTGCATCAACGGTACTCAGCCAATACGCTCCCCAGGAACTGTGAGCGCGACTCCTTACGAACGGGCTAGCCGAAAACACCAGCTTCCAAGCTACGATTCCCTCGTCCAACTCTCCCAACAACGGCGTTCAGTAAGATGGTTCGAGCAACGTCCAGTTGATCGTTCGCTGATATTGAAGGCCCTTGAGATTGCCACACAGGCACCCAGTGCCTGTAATCGCCAACCGTATGTTTTCCGATTCTACGACGACCCCTAACTACTACGCGAAGTGGCAGCACTGCCAGAGGGCACGAAGGGCTTCGACCACAACTTCCCTATGATCGCTCTCGTTATCGGGGAACTCAGGAATTACTACGCTGAAAAAGACCGACATCTGATCTACATCGACAGTTCACTAGCAGTGATGAGTTTCATCTTCGCTTTCGAACCCCTTGGGCTCAGTTCATGTTGCATCAACTGGCCTGATATCAAAGAAGCCGAAGAAAAAGCCCGCGTTGTCCTTAACCCTGAGAGCGACCAACGACCAATAATGTTCATCGCGATTGGCCATGCCGATCCGGAAGGGCTTGTCGCCTATTCTCAAGAGAAATCTCCAGCTGAACTCGCACCCTTTAACTTCAAGTGACTATTCTCGTCACAGGCGTAGGTAATAGAAACAAAGGTACTGAGTTGATGTTTCTAGCCATTCAGTCACACTTTAGAAGCAAAGAACCTCGTCCCAAACGCTAGGATGCTCGACAAGACACCGAAGGATCAAGCTTCTGCCTATATTGGAACCCTGGTAAGGTGCATCAATCTCGTGCGTGCCCAAAATGCGGTTCCAAGCCTGCTAATCCATGATGCAATCGAAGACCGTTGTCTCGTCCCAAAGATTCAAGAACATCTCCAATTCCACATCGAGGTCATTGAGGAACCTGATCCACTAGAATTGAAGAACCGAATATCTCGTTGCAGCCTCCTTATCGGTTCTCGTTTTCACGCCTTGATCGGAGCTCTCTCTCAATCTATTCCGGCAATCGGATTCGGCTGGAGCCACAAATACGAGCGACTTTTTGAAGACTTTGATTGTGTCGATCTAGCGATGCCCGTTCACGCGACCAACGAAGAATTGAAAGAAACAATCAGTCAACTATTGTCTCCCGAATCCAGTAGATCTGTGGGGAAGAGACTAAACAGGTCAGCTACGCGACAGTTGGCACAGACGGAAGCGATGTGGGATAAAATCGAACAAAGGATCGCGATAAACTAAGCACGGTTCCGAAAGGGAAGATACCATCCCTGAATCAAGAACAGACATTCGACGCAAGGGCACTTTAATATTCTGTCCGCACAAATCATTTTCCTGTGAGAATTTCAGTAATCATCGTTGCCTACCAAGGCGACAAGTGGCTACCAAAGTGCATTGAATCGATCAATGCATCCAGTCATCACAGGATCGAACTGCTTTTAGTCGACAACTACGATTCTCCATGTCTTGCAGGACTCAAGACTCCCGGACTGACTCGACGAATTGTCAAGACACCCCGTGTCATGGGCTTCGCTGAAGCCAATAATTTTGCTCTTACCAATGGAGGTTGCGACAGTGACGCCGTGCTCCTTCTCAATCAAGATACCTGGAGTGAGTCGCAGTGGATCCCTCAATGCGCTGATATCCTCGAGAGCGATCAAAGCGTCAACGCAGTCTCCCCGATCATTAAGCAATACGATAATGATCAATTGGATCCAAATTTCGAAACAAGTGTCGCCGATGCAGGTTTCATGCCGCAGGGAGCTACTCCCGTAACCGTAGAGCATGTTCCAGCAGTGGCATTGATGATTAGAACCGAAACATTAAAGGCTGTAGGACCACTCGACCCGATCTTTGGAAGTTACTACGAAGACTACGACCTCTGTCTACGGCTCAATCGCCATGAAGGTCGTATCGTCATAGCGACCGACGCATCGGTTCGCCACTTTTCTGGCTCTGCGTCAACAACGGATGCATCAAGACGAAAACGTAGTGTTCAAATCATCCGAAATCGACTCATTTATAAGCTAAGAAAAGAAGGCGGTCCACGATGGATGAGGCTACTCGGCCATTTCGGAAGAGATCTCCCTAGAAATCTTCTCCGAGGCCTTCTCCGCACCCAATCTTCCCAACCAATCTCAGTCACGATCGAAGGGAATTTGGAAATCCTTAAATTACTCAGACGTATTTCATCGAAGAAACAGGACGAGCTTGGATGGAGACAATACCTAGATCAGATTGCGTGGCATTGAATGAGGTATTGATTAGTCATGAAGGCCTCAGAGTCTCTTGCTAATTCAAGAGCCATCCTCAGCCAAATCATGCGAAGCCAATAAGAATGAATCGCCCGAACAAAATCTACCTTCTAGCAGCCGTGTTCTTCATCGTCGCGCCCCTATCCGTTTCCGGAACAGCATCCGATGGAATCAAATACGCACGACTCGCGATCACTGCGGCAATGATCGGAATGGGACTTTTTGTCTATCGTGCAGACCCGCTTAATTCCACAACAAAGACATTTACATTTTTCGTTGTCTTGTTCACCGCAGGAGCACTATGGAGCGATAGTATTTTCTATGCACTGTTTAACAAGAGCATGTTTTTAATGTCGGCTCTAGCGGGAGTCTACATGGTCTATACAACGAAATCCGAGGAAGAACTCACTTCAGGCATCAAACTCCTGGCGTTGACCGGGACCATTGCTGGATTCCTACTCTTCGCCACATACCTTCAGAACCCTGACAGTGGAACAGCGGGTGACCGCTTGGCCGTTGGGGGAATGAATGCAAATACCATCGGTGCTGCAGCGGGGCCAATGTTCATCTTTTCTTTCTTCCTCGGTCTTTGGCGACCCGAATTCAAACTCCGCGTTGTCTGTTTTTCTAGTGCCCTCCTATTAGCGATTGTTATTTTAGGAACAGGCAGTAGAGGCGCAACACTCATGGCTATTGTCGGCACTCTTATCGCCACCAAACCCTTTCTTCAAAAGAGGGCTTCGACCGTCCTCCTGGCAATTGCTTTACCTATTGGAATGCTTCAAATATACGCCGTTGCGACCGGCACGAGCGTTGCTAGCAAAATCCCCGGACTTGAGAGAATCGTATCGGGAGGAAATAAGGAGAACACCCGAGCTGGCATGTGGAATTTCGCACTCAAGAAGTTCAACAAGAGCCCGATTATTGGAATTGGATGGCTAAGTTGGGGGAAGAAAAGCTCCGCAAACTGTCACAACGCCTATCTTCAGATTCTGGTGGAAGTTGGAATTCTAGGCGCTGCGGTTTTCCTGGCCTCAACTGTCCAGCTCATCCTGCGCCTCTCATCTGTCAAATACACGCTAAGAGAAAGCTCACATCCAGAGCTACTAGCACTACCACTCGGTCTTCTTGCATCCCTAGCCGTACACGGAATGATTGAAGCTTCATTCTTGTTTGGGACCACGGCGCTACCACTTCTACTAGGTTTTTCGATTGCCTTGATTGATCGTCTACCTAGCCTTCTGGCCACGAGTTCCGCGACAATCCCGATATCAAGAACAACTCCGGCAATTCCACGTCTTGATATTCGCCCGAGACGAAGGCACCCGGATTCAAGGGGACACGAGTGAGGGTTCTCCACATTATTCCAGGACTAACGAATGCCTCAGGGCCGACCCACGCGCTGATTCAACTCGTGGAAAGTCTTGAGGCAAGCGGCATTGATGTGTCAGTCACCTACCTCAGCAATCGGCTCAAGGAACAAATCGAACCAACCCTCAATCGAGGAAACGTCTACCCATTCAAGACCACTCTTCTCAATTACTGGGGTTTCTCCCCTCAACTCCGGTCGTTCCTCGATAAGAACATCAACTCTTTTGACCTCATCCATATTCATAGCCTCTGGCTTTATCCCGGACTTATTGGCAGCAAGATGGCTCAAAGACATAACGTACCGTATCTGATTCGTCCTGCAGGCTCTCTTGAGCCAGAAGCATTGAAACACAAGAGTTTTTCAAAACGACTGTACTACTCGCAAATCGAGAGAGCAATTATCAACAACGCAGCACTGATTCACGCCGTATCTCCCCAAGAACAGCGGAATATCGAGCGCCTAGATTTTCAGCCTCCGTGCGTCACTGTCCCAAACGGAATCGAGCCAGGAACTTTTGCCAACCTTCCTTCAAGGGTTTCGGCCCGTCAGAGTCTAGGCATCCTCCCCAGTTCCCCAGTCCTATGCTACGTTGGCCGAATCCACCCGATCAAGGGCCTTGAACTCCTGATCCCCGTCATGAAGGGATTAATACTGGAGTTCCCAGAACTCCGGCTACTCATCGGTGGCCCTGACACACATTCTTATGCGAAAAACCTCATAAGCCAGTTTGAATCTGCCAAGCTACTACACGCGGTGTCCTTCCTTGGCGAATTAGACCAGCAGAAGAAAATCCTCGCGTATCGAGCTGCGGACCTCGCCATTCTACCCAGCAAGTCTGAGAATTTCGCGATCGTGGTTGCTGAGGCACTCGCATCAGAGACGCCGGTCATCGCCTCAAACAGAACACCTTGGGCCATTCTCAACGAAGCAGATGCCGGGGAATGGATCGACCTCATCCCCAGCGTTTGGATCGAAACCATCAAGCGCCGACTCCGGTCCAAAGAATGGATTTCGGATGCGGGGAGCCGAGGACGTGAATTAGTGCTAAAAGAATTCAGCTGGCCGAGCATCGGGAAGCGGCTCAATCAAGTCTATCATGAGATTCTTGAATCACGACAATGTGGGACCAAGGCGATCCAAACAGATTCCGAGTGAAACCAATAAATAATCACAAGCTGGCGATAACGGTCGTCATTGCCACTAAGAATGAAGAGATTAATCTTCCAGACTGCCTCGAAAGCATAAAATTTGCCGACCAAGTTGTCATTGTTGACTCACAAAGCACAGACAAGACGATAGAACTAGCAACGAAACAGGGCGCGGAAGTTCATCAATTCTTCTATGATGGCGGATGGCCAAAGAAACGGAACTGGGCACTACATGAAGTCGACATTCGAAATGATTGGATTCTCATTTTAGATGCTGACGAGAGGGTTTCACCGGATCTTAGGAACGAAATCCAAATAGCCATTCAATCTCAGATAACCGACGCCTACTATATTCGCTGGAAGTTTCTATTTCTCGGAAGATGGATGAAACACTCATGGAGCCATGGCTGGATGCTTCGACTTTTTAGAAAAGGAAAAGCTCAATATGAAGATTTAGGCATGCGAAGTGAGGGAGGGTGGGATGCAGAAGTTCACGAAAACATCGTATCATCAGGGGTCACGAATCGCCTCTCAAATCCACTTGACCATGATTCAAACCAGGATCTTTCGTTTTGGATACGAAAGCAAAATGAATTCTCAGATTGGAATGCAGCAAGGAGATTGCACCAATTGAACCAGGGGGTTCCGCCGCTAAAAACTCTCTTTTCAAAGGACCTAGTGAAACGGCGAAAATTCTTGAAGAGCCTTTTCATTCGGCTTCCGGCCAAGCCCCTATTCATGTTCGGATTTCTCTACATATTCAAGAGGGGCTTCCTTGACGGAAGAGAAGGTCTCTATTTCTGTTGGCTTCGGGCGATTCATGAATTCAACATTGGCGCAAAAGTCTTCGAAGCAAAAATCAAGACCTCATTGAAGCACAGGTAGCGTAAATGCAATTCATCCGCCTCTTTCATACGCTTAAGCATCTGAAACTGCGCCAGATCACCGGCCAGCTCTCGCGTCGCATTCTCCCGTTTCGACATAGCGCTTCCCGGGTCGCGGATTTCAAGGCAGGAGCCTACCCTGGGGTTGCATGGGGCATAGATACTCCGTTGCTCCCGCCTCCACCAGGCAACAATTCGGAAGATCGTATCCTCGCCGGAAAATTCGAGTTTCTCAATGAATCAATGAATCTCGGGTTTCCACCACGTTGGTCGGAAGGTTCAAGAATGAAGCTCTTGTGGGAATACAACCTACACTATTTCGATTGGATGCATACACTTCCATTCGATCAGGCAGCAAAGGCAGCAGTCAATTGGATTGATTGTCACCCGCCTCGCAATGCTCTCCAAGCATGGGCTCCTTACCCGACTTCCTTAAGAATTCTTAACTGGATCGTTTTCTTCTTTAAGAATCATCAATCCGAAACCGATTCCAAGGTCGAACTGAGAAGGCGGCTTTGGGCAAGCATTGCTCAGCAATCAACCTATCTCAAAGGGAACCTAGAAACACATCTCCTGGGAAACCACCTGTTCGAAAACTTAACTACCCTGGTCCTTGTCGGCGCATGCTTCAATGGTCCCCTCGCTGCAGATTGCCGACTCACCGCGAAACAAGAGCTTCCTGCTCAACTCGTGGAGCAGTTTCTCCCGGACGGACTTCATTTCGAGCTTAGCCCGATGTATCACGTAAGAATGGTCTACCTGCTATACCTGATCGTCAGCACACAAAACCCAGAGTTCGCCGAAATCGTTTCAGTGAAGCTTTGTCGTAGCCTCTGGGCACTGAATTCGGTCAGACACCCTGATGGAGAAATCGCACTCCTCAACGACAGTGCAATCGGCATCTACCACAATCCGGCCCCCCTATTAGAACAGGCGAGCAATGCCTTAGAATCAACCGAATATCCGCTTTCCTCACTCCAAGCACCACCTGGTGCTTGGCAACTTGAATCCGGCGGCTACTACGGCTTTCGGGATCGAGATCAAAACTACTTGATTTGCGACGCAGGATCCCCTGGCCCCGACTACATTCCAGGCCACGCACACGCCGACATTTTCACCTATGAAGTGTCAATGAAAGGGATACGGGTGATCGTCGACACCGGGAATCACGACTACGAAACAGGACCGATCCGAGGATATTGCCGATCAACGAGGGCTCACAACACCCTTGAATTGGAAGAATGCGATCAGTGCGATCTCTGGGGTAGTTTCCGTCTTGGACGCCGAGGCCACCCCGCGGACATTTCGTTTTCAGGAAACGAAACTAGTTTCAAGCTTTCTGGGCATCATACAGGATACGCACACGCAGACATCAAGGCGGTACATGAGCGAACATTTGAAGTTTCCAAGGGATTCAACATAAAGATTTCAGATCGAGTAACAGCCCCGAAGCCGGTGCGAATCAAATCCTACATCCATCTAGCACCAGACTGTAAAATCGCTCGACAAGCCGAACAGGAGATTATCGTTCGTTACAGTAAAGGTGAGTTTTCCATTTGCTTTAGCGCAAACGGAAAACTCGAAATTCAAAAAACAGAATACTACCCGGAGTTTGGCATCCGAAGAGAACGAGACACTCTCTGCTATTCGACAACGAGCGCCGACTGTAGCAATTCCTACAGGATCACACCGTGCTAAGGGATCGGAAGCGAGTCTAATCCGTCCGGATCAAACCAGTGCCAACGCGCGGAATGAAAGTCCTTTTCCTATCCCACTACTTTGCCCCCGAAGGCAACGCACCGGCGACTCGGACGTTTGAGCATGCCAAACGCTGGATAGAAGCGGGATTGGATGTCACCGTAATAACGAGCAATCCAAATGTTCCCCACGGTAGACTCTACGCGGGTTACCGAAATCGACTTTGTCAGACGGAGTATCTAGATGGGATTCGCGTCGTCCGGGTTTGGACCTACTTAGCCGCCAACGCGGGAAATCTTCGGAGGAGCCTAAACTACCTCAGTTTTCTGTTCTCGGCAGTCATCGCTGGACTCACTGTTTCCAAGCCCAAGGTCATTGTAGCTACGTCCCCGCAGTTCTTCTGTGGCTGGGCCGGTGTGATCCTCAGTCGGCTGCTAAATGTTAAGCTAGTGATCGAAATTCGAGACATATGGCCAGATTCGATCGCTGCTGTCGGAGCAATCAAGAACCCACTTCCGTTAAGGGTGTTAACGATGCTCGAGAAAACGATGTATGAAGCTGCGGATCACATCGTCACCGTGGGAGATGGGTATCGCGAGGTCCTTGTTGAAAGACATGTCCCTCTCCCAAAAATTACAGTCATCCCAAACGGCGCTGACCTCGACCGGTTCAGACTCGATGTTTCTCCTATCCAGGTTGATGAAGACGCAACAGATTCATCAACCTTTCGCTGCCTCTACGTCGGAACCGTAGGCATGGCAAGCGGGCTGGATTTGATTATTCGAGCTGCTAAGATCCTAAAAATCCGGGGAGACGAAAGTATTCGCTTTATCATCGTAGGCGACGGAGCGGACCGATCACGCTTGCAGAGATTATGCTGTGAGTCGGGGCTAACGAACGTCATTTTCACCGGACTTGTAAAAAAATCACTTATTCCCGCCTACGTAAAAGCCGCTCATGCATGCTTGGTTCATCTGCGCAACGATCCGCTCTTTAAAACGGTCCTTCCTTCCAAATTATTTGAAGCGTTGGCCATGGAGAAACCAGTCATCCTCGGAGTAAAGGGATCGGCATCGGCCCTTCTCATCGAATCAGGCGGAGGAATCTCGATCGAACCAGAAAATGAGCAAGAACTCCTGACCGCGATCGATACCTTGAAGGGCTCAGATCGACGCTGCAAGGCACTAGGAAACGCAGGAAGGCGCTATGTTTCAGAGTATTTCAATCGAGACCACTTCGCTCGCCTCTATGTGACTCGAGTACTTGAAAAATACCGTTAGAATTAGGCACGTGACTCGGTCAAGCAGCTTGCAGATGATTACGACATTGTCCGGCACCCGCCCTCGCCCTCGCCCTCGCCTTGCATTCCAATTCCAATTGTCGGGACCCGCCGATGACGCCTCTCATAATTAGCCAAACGATGACAACCAACTCCATCGCTACGATTTTCGGCATCGCGTTTATTTCCACTGTCCTAGCTACGCCTGCAGCAAAATGGCTAGGGACGCAGCTTGGACTCGTTGACAATCCTGACAACTACCGAAAAATCCATAAGAATGCCATTCCGTTAGGTGGGGGAATCGCTGTATTCTTTGGATTCGTCGTTCCAATACTTTTTTCCGTTCGCTTCTCCGACGTCAATCAATTCTTGCCTCAGGATGCCACCGATATGATCGTGATGCTCATCGTAGGAGGCTCAACAGCATTACTAATGGGCCTCGCGGACGATCTGAGAAATCTCAAGGCAAGGTGGAAAATCGTGTTTCAGATTCTCGCAGCTCTTCTTGCCTATTCGGGGGGATTTAGAATCGATTCTATTTCAAGCCCGTTTGGAGCATCGATCGAACTAGGCTATGTCGGTTTTCTCGTAACAATGCTTTGGTTCCTAGTCTGCATGAACGCGATTAATCTCGCCGATGGGCTCGACGGACTGTCAGCGGGTATCGGGTTTATTGTCAGCCTTACCCTACTCGGCGTAAACATTGCTGCCGGAAACACGCTTGGAATTCTCCTTAACGCGTGCCTAAGTGGCGCCCTTTTAGGTTTCCTAATCTTTAATTTTAACCCAGCCAGCATCTTCCTTGGAGACTCCGGTAGCATGTTTATCGGATTCCTTGTGGCCGCAATCAGCTTACTCACGAAAAACAAAGCTGAAACAGCAACGGCGCTGCTGATACCACTCATGGCTCTAGGCTTGCCGATTTATGATATGGCGATTGCCATCGTGCGTCGGTGGGCTGGTAGAAATCCAATATCTGTGGCCGACAAGAGACACATTCATCATAGCCTCTTGTCCCTTGGATTCAGTCATCGAGAAACCGTGGTCGTTCTTTATTGCATATCCATTGCTCTGTGCCTTGCGTCGGTAATCATGGTATTGACCCGGAGCCAATACTCGGCATTGATCCTTGTTCTCCTAGTCTTAGCAATAATTATTGGAACGAGAGTTCTCAAGTTGATCAATATGTCCGAGCTAAGAAGCAGACTTCGCCAGGACCACGAAGAACATTTATGGCGAAAGGCCGTGACACTTGACGTCGAAAAAGCGGTTCAACAAGCCACGCTAGCGAACTCTACGAAGGAGCTCTACGAATGTTTCACCTCGGCATTCGAAGCACTTGAACTCGACAAAGCCGAGCTTCATCTAGTCGGCGATCAGGATGAAGCCCCTCTCATATGGAGGAACCCACAATTGGCTGATCTGAGCAACGCGAAGGAGCAGGTTGAACTGGATACATGGCAGCTCAAATTGATGATTCGCTCAACAACCGGAACCCCGGGGCATTTGAGCGTATTAAAACGAGGTGGAATCCGAAAAACCAAGAATCTGGAAATATTCATTGATCGGATTAGAAATGCCATTCAACTCAGACTTGGACCAATTAATCGTTAGGAGAAAACGATTAGCGCCTCAATAACAACCATTCGCCGCATGGAAGAGCCTCGCCCTGCCCACTTGGCCAGATGATGTCAAAAGGGAACACAATAATCGCGACAGGAATTCTTCTCGCCTATTGTTGCCTTGGACAGAGCGGTTTTTCAACGCCCAGCCCATTTACTCAAAGCAGTAGCCAATTGATAGAGAATTCGTTAGAACTGGAAAGCCATCAAAGCGCATTCTATGCAGATTTTGACGAATTTGGAAACCGACAAATAAACGCCAGAACCGACGGGATCACTTCCAGAGTTGATTTTGAGCAGGATTTTACCGGAAAAGATTCGTGGGCGGATCTGGGCATCACCTATCGAACGAAACACCAACCTATTCTCCCCCTCAACAACAACCCCTACTCACTGACGCCAGCAATTGACATACTCCAACGATTCGGCCGGTTCGATATACTAAGGCCAGAGGTTTCACTCTCCGTCCGGCATGATTCAGCCCTTCAGATCCCAGGCAGCGCACAGACAACGCGCGATATTACGAACGAATTGAGCACTGGATTGATAATTCAGACAGCCAAAGACCGAGTTGGAAAGAGCACAACCACGATGGGATACAACCCAACAATGAGGAGATATGTCGAAAACCCAGGACTGGATGCTACAGACCACGCTGCCTTCGTCACCATGGCGATGTTCCATCAACATCTAGACCTCGCAATTGCAGCAACCTACGCAAAATCAACAACGCCATCACTACTCCTTGGGGCAGGCACAACGAGTACAACGTTCAGCCAAACGCTTAGAGCAACCTGGAATCTATCCGAGAAACTCAATCTCACAACCGCGATTAACAATTCAGCAGGAACCCAAACCTCATCACTTGCTCTACCGGTCGGGCAGAGCGCGACCCAAAATCAGGAATCCAGTAGCAGAGGAATCAGTACGGCATTGAGTATTATAAAAAATGAGAAGCTCTCTATTGCACCGACGATTCGTTACACCGTTAACTCTCAACCGGTCCGAGGCATTGGACTTACCCGATTCGGTGGGAAAACGACAGTTCTGAATCCTTTCGTTCAGATGACGATCATTGCCTCCGAGAAATTTGAAGTTGCCGTGGGGGGTGGCGTTACAATTAGCAAGGGGGACGGTCGCTCAAAGTCTGATTCAGGCGCCTCCTACGACATCCTAACGACCTATAAACCCTCTACGAGATTAGAATTTTCGGCATCAGCAGGAGTAGCGACAATTCCCAATCCAGCAATTGGAGGAACAACCACATCGGAGTTCATGACGGTCAGCGTCAACAAGAAGTTCTCTCGCAATATCGTAGCCTCCGCTAGCTACTCAGAGAGCACCCAATCAGCAGTCAACGCAGATTCGCTAGCCGCCGCTCTCGGTGATATTTTACAGAGCAACTACAGCTTTTCAATCCTATCCCCGATCGGGCAGAAAACGACGATGACCCTCAGTTACCAGCTTTCCTCGATAGAAACGATTCAACTTCTTCAACGCCCCGACAATACAACATTTTCACTCCGATTGGACTATAGATTCTAGTTCGAAGAATGGGATTAGATCCGAAAACGGAGAACCCCAATCAAGCGGCCGGCACAAAACCGACAAATCCCGCAGAAACTTCTGGATATTTTCTAGGTTCCCACGATATTGAGAACCGGGAGCGAGTGGATATTCAAGATACAGACAGGGCACAACGATTAGGTCACAGGTGCTCGACTACTCGCAAAATGAGCTATGACGAAGGTTGCCAATAATTTCAGGCTAAACATAGGACTCGGAACTCAAGTCCAGCTTCTGGTCGTCGTGATCGCTACCGGATGCCTTCTTGGATGTACCGCATCAAGAAACTCAAAGAGCGCAGTCTCGGCTGACGCAATTGCAAGCAACGAGCAAACAGAGGAGGCAGCCGCTGAGCAAAGCGAGGAAGAAGAATTCCTTTCAGCACTCAAGGAACCAGATGATCCAGATCTTTATATTATTAGGCCATCAGACAAAATAAGGATTAAAGTTTTCGATGAAGAGGAGTTAGACGGCGAGCACGTTGTCGATAGTGCTGGGAATGTTCTGCTTGAACTGATTGAGACCGTCAAGATTGGGGGACTCACGCTGAAGGCTGCTAAGGAACATGTTCTCTCGCGTTACGAAGCAGAATACCTCTTCGATCCTAAGATTACTCTGAGCATCGTTGAAAAAGCAAAGCGACGTTTCGTCATTCTTGGGCAGGTTCGCAACCCAGGTTATTATGAGGTCCCACGCTCAATTAAATTGGATATATTTCAAGCCATTGCCATGGCTGGAGGATACACAAGAATAGCAGGAAAGGTCACTATCAAGCGGACCACGAGTCGAGGTGAAACATCAATGAAATTTAAGCTTTCACGGCTAAAGAAAAAACCAAAGTCAGAAGTGCCGCTAGTGGCAGAGGATGACACCGTAATCGTCGGTGAGAGTTGGTTCTAGTTCTCCTTTCTCCTTGAAATCCTTCAGTTGTAGCTCCTCCGCTAAATAAAATGAATTTTCCAAGCATTATTGCAACGCACATGCATTGCAATAATGCTTGGAAAAACAATCCTCTGCCCAAGCAATTCAGTACAAGTACTGAGAGCATTTCCTTGAGAAGCAGCGTAAAACAACTCAAGAATTTAGCTAACCCAGTCGATACACACGGAAACGACAGAATCAATTAGATGTCTGAGCAAGGAGTCAACGTCAAAGAATTAGGACAACTTTTCTTGGAAAAGTATCCAATCATTGTCTTGGCGACAATTATTGCCACGGCCGTCGGATTCCAAAAATCAAAGAATATCGTTGAGCGATATAGCGCCAAGGCGACCATTCAAGTCGACTACCAGCAGTCCAGTGTTCTCTCAGACATCGAACAGGTCAACAACCAAGACTTCAGTGATTATGACGTCCTCAATACGATTGTAGAGACGATCAGCAACACAAAGCTGATGCGAGAGGTCATTATCGATCACGATCTCATCAACAGAGAAGAATTTGCTGGGAAAGATGCGGGTTCGGGTTCAATCGACCGCTTGGCAAGGTCACTGGCTTTTGCCACTACGGCAACCCTTAGAGACGAAACACGCCTTATCGATCTCAAGATTGAAAACAACGACGGTCCCCTCGCCCGGGATCTTATTAATTGGATTGCAGAAGGCTTTATCAAGCAACACAAACACCGGAGGCTCAGCAACAATCAATTAGCAACTGATGTCCTGAACGAAGAAGCAGAGCGACTGCAACTTAGGCTTAAGAACGCCGAACTGGCGCTAATCGAGTTTAGAAGATCCTCTACTTTAGTGGTTTCACTTCAAGACCGAACAGACCTCCTTGCCTCTCTAATCGCTACTCGAACAGAATCGCTCAACGAAATCACGGCACAGATTTCGCTTTTAGAGAGTGACCTAAACCTAATCAAGAGCTACGGGCCAAAACCGACACATGAACAACTTCGACTGGTTCCTGGAATCTCCAATAACCAGCTCATTCAAGATAAGTATGCCGAAGTTAAGTCTCAAGAAGGACTCGTTAACAGTCTAAAGAGTCGTTACAAAGACCAGCATCCGAGAGTCAGGCTTGAAAATCGCAACCTCAAAGACATGGAGTCCGCTTTCAATCGCGCTTTGGAAGATGCTCCATTCATTTTGGAAGCTTCCTTAAGCAAACTGAAGAGCCAGGAGGCGAGCCTCATCTCTCAAGTCAAAGATGCGGAAACAGAATCGCTAGATCTCTCAGGAAAAGCTGTCGAGTACAACGTTCTGCAAAGAGAAGTTGAAGCAACAAAGGTTCTCTACGAATCTGTTCTCAATAGAATTAAGGAAATTGATCTCACCTCAGGGCTTCAGGATGAGGTTATCTCTGTTGTTGAAGAATGCCACGCAGCTAGGGATATCACTCCTGATAGCGAGTCAACCGTCATCTTGGGGGCCTTCTTTGGAATGTTTCTCGGAATGGGGGTTATTTATCTGCTTCACATGCTAGATACGACGCTCAAATCGATTGATCAGGCAGAACAATCTCTTGAATTGCCTGCGTTGGGAGCAATCCCTGGCAGCGAACCTAAGAACCGCCTTGCCAAGTCCCGACTCGTACTACTCTCAGACCCGAGTTCTTCTTGCGCTGAAGCCTTCCGCTCCCTTCGAGCGAACATTGAAAGTCTCGGCTCTCGAGACAAAAAGGTAACCCTCTTTACAAGCTCAATGCCGGCGGAGGGCAAGACCTTTGCCTGCATCAACTACGCCATCACCCTCGCGCAACGTGGATTGAAAACGATTGTCATTGATCTCGACCTGAGACATCCGAGTGTCGGGGGTGACTTTTCGTTTACTGGAAATAAACTCAATGTTGGGGACATTCTTCAAGATCCTCGGGCATTTAGCCAGTTTTCTGAGGAAGCATTAGAAAACCCGACAGAAAATCTCTACGTCATGCCAGTCGGCGCACAGTTGCAGAATCCTGCAGAAAAGCTGGCTAGCGAGCCAATTACCAACCTTATCCGACGAGCAACCGACCAATTCGATCGGGTTATCATCGATTCTGCCCCTCTCAATCCAGTTGGAGATACACTTTCTATCGTTCAACTCGTCGATGTAATTTGTATGGTTATTCGATGTAAGAAAACCCCTATTCGCACGATTCAACGATCACTGGAAACGCTTCGTCGCTTCAACAGCCCTGCATCTGGTGTTATTCTCAACTTTGTTCCAGCTAAAAAGAACTTAGGCAACTATTACTACTACGGCGGTAGCAATTCGCCCTATGAAGGAGTCAATCACTATCAAGCCAAACCAGTAGATCAGGTGGCGCCTACTAAGGCTCCAACAAGTGCGGCAGCAAGACCGATAGCCGCACGTTCTGGCGAGCTTGAAGACTCATCAACGACTCCCCCTCCGAGACATCGTCGTCGTCGTATTCGCCGCCCCGACGTGCAACCGGAAGCAGAAGTTGAAACCAGGGCAAACTTACCAACGGCATAGCGGCCACCTCCTCTGCAAGGAAACGGGCCTTCCTTGCTAGTCGTTATCAGTTCTTCACGACCCCCTCTCCGTCCAAGACTCACTGAGTTGTTACAAGGCGTGCGATCAGTTTTTTCCTCAGAATCAATATTACCAATTCCCAGCGGGCTCAAATTTGAGTGGATCAGACAGCGCCCAGGGGAAGACGGAGGGGAATTCCTGCTCATTGGTAAAAGCGAAAGATACTACCTTGTACGCTACGCTGGTATCGCCGATTATATTATTGATCTAGAAGCCGGTTCAATCAACTGGAGTCCCCATTCGTCAAGTGAGGAAGATTCAGATTCCGGATTTCATCTTGGCAAAAACCAGGTCATCCCGATGATCCTCTCCACCCAAAACCAACTGGTTCTCCACGCCAGCGCCGTCCGCTTGCCTTCTGGAGCAGCAATCGCATTCTCAGGCCCATCTGGATTTGGGAAATCGACACTGGCAAACGCGATTGCAAGAAAACCTGACGTCGAACACTTTGCGGACGATTGGATAACCGTCTCTCAAAGTTCAGAGTCCGCGGAGGCGTCTGCATACGAGGAAGAGGTCATTTCCGCGATGGAGCAACCAATCGAACCGTGCGAACCTTCCCCGGTGTCTGAAGGATCAAGCAGTCTCAAATTCAGCATCGATGATCTGGCGGCGTTCAAATTGCCACACTGCCCTCTCGAACGAATCTATCTCATCAGCCCTGAAACTTACGGTGGCAGGATTACAACAAGGCCTATGAAAGCGAAAGAAGCCTACGTTTCCCTAGCACGCAACCTCTTTCGACTCGATTCAACCGATCGAAACCATCTTGCCAAGGAAGTGAAATTGCTCAGCTTGCTACTCAATAAGATACCGATATTCTCGCTTTCCTATCCTCGACGTAAACGAGACATACCAGCACTCGTTCGTCACATTCTTGACGATCAACCTCAAGACAACTAGCTATGGCCTACACCCCTCACGACTACGCATCAATGCTTGGTGACAAAGGTCGTATGAACGCTTATTCAGCGGCACTGAAGCGTGCAATCAATCCAGATTCCGTCGTCCTTGACCTAGGAACGGGAACGGGATACTTCGCCGTACTCTCTTGCCTCCTCGGAGCGAAGAAGGTCTATGCAATCGAACCAAACCCCGCGATTTGTATCGGGGAACAGCTCGCCGCAGACAATGGCGTTGGCAAGCAAATTACCTGGTTCGAAGACTACTCAAGCAACGTGACTCTACCCGAACAGGTCGACATCATCGTCTCAGATCTCCGGGGATTACTCCCACAAAACGAAGGCAATCTCCCAGCCATCAAAGACGCCCGGACCCGATTCCTAAAACCGAACGGAATACTCCTTCCCCAACGAGACAAACTTTGGATTGCGGTAGCATCGGACGAAGAAATCTACAAGCAAATCAAGCAGCCTTGGCTACCGATCGAATTCCCAGAGTTCGATCTTTCCTCTTTTGAAGCAGCACACTCACACACCTATGTTTCACGTGAGGCACGAAGCGCTAACCTCCTTTCAAAAGCATCCCTGTGGACTGAAATAGAATACGCTACGGCCACAACA
Organism: uncultured Verrucomicrobiota bacterium; assembly: GCA_913061285.1. GTDB lineage: Bacteria > Verrucomicrobiota > Verrucomicrobiia > Limisphaerales > AAA164-E04 > UBA2970. Next base: position 17,279 of record CAJXVR010000034.1, read on the forward strand.
ATGAATCATCGTCAGCAACTCGATTTCCCAATCAAGAAGGACGGAACGGGCCACGGTATTTACGTTTGGTTCGAAACACACATCGATTCTGAATCAAGCTACTCATTCGGTCCCGACGTCCCGATGACCGTCTACGGCTGCGCTTTTTTCCCCTGGAAACGACCGCTCGAACTGAAACAAGACGACAGGGTGTCAATCGATCTTGCCGTCCATCTTGGAGCCGAAGGATACGACTGGACTTGGAACACAACCTTCGCACCCGTCAGCACGGAGCGAACAGGCGAGTCATTTCAACAGTCCACCTTCTTTGCCCCTTCGTCATTAAAGAAAACTGAAATAGCAAAGCGCTCTCACCGATTCAAACCAAGGTGTAAAGAGCGAGGTAGTGTGGCAATTCAAGCTCTGAGCTTGATGAATCAAGAAAGGACGATCGAAGAAATCGCTCGTATCCTGAGCACCGAGTTTCCTTCGATCAAGAAATCTCCCGAAGAATGGATCAACATGGTCGCTTCACTCTCTCAAGAATTCGCCGACTAGTCCCACCTTGCCCCCCCATTACACAGCCGTGGAAAACATCCCCCGATTCCATACGCTGATATCCCATACTAAGTGCTTGTTCCGAACATGGAATCTAGTCCATTCTTTCGCATCCACTTGGCTCGTCGGACTTGGCTTCACGACGCTTGCTGCCAGTCTCATCCCCCTCGCCTACGTCTACCTCACGAAGGAAGTCGTTGACACCTTTGCAACTCTTCAATCCTCACCGAACGACTCCCTACCTCGATTCGCTCTACTGATCGGAATTCTGGTCGCAATCATAATCACCTCACAGATTCTTGATGCCGTGTCAAACTGGATCACAATGGGATTTTCTGATGTCATCTCAGACAATATACAGACACAGATTCACCACCTCTCGATCAGAGCTGAATTCAAATTCTTCGAAATCCCTTCATTCCAAGACCAACTATACCATGCGACAGCTGGAGCCGAGGACCAGTTTTCATCGACCATCGACAATTTATTTACCTTGTTGAGAAACGCAGTCACGCTTCTAGCAATGATCACCGTAATCGCTGGTTTCAGTTTATGGCTCCCGCTCATCCTCATTGTAGCATCCGTCCCCACAATGTTCCTCATAATGGCACAGAACCGAAAAGGCTATGAACTCCAGAAAGCACTCGTCCCTTCCGAGAGGAAAGCCGACTACTACGACTGGCTGATTCAGTCGAGCGACGCGGCTGCCGAAATCCGAACGTTTGGCCTTGGCGACCTATTCGCGGGCCGCTATCAACGCATTCGCTCAAGAGTTCGAACCAAACAGTTGGATCTTGAGAAACGACATCTCATCCACAGATTTGGCTCTCATCTTTTCGGGCTCACAATCGTTGGAGGGGCCATGTCGTTCGTTATCATGAGGGCAGTCTCAGGGCAAGCAACGATGGGAGACGTTGCTATGTTCTATCGCACTATAAAATACTCTCAGGACCTCGGCACCGAGTTTGTCAAAGGACTTGCCAGTCTTCACAAGAATGCTGTTTTTCTCAACGAGTTCTATCAGTTCATCGACACAGACCATACCTCTCCAGAAGTATCGGATCCAGTGTCGTTTCCCGAGAGGCTCCAGCGAGGCATCAAATTCCAAGACGTCACGTTTTCGTATCCTGGCACCGAGAAACAAGTATTAAAGCAGCTCAATCTTTCTATTCCTGCGGGTAAAATGACAGCAATTCTGGGTCCCAACGGATCAGGAAAAAGCACAGTGTTAAAGCTCATCGCGAAGCTCTACCGCGACTACGAAGGAAGCATTCTCATCGATGACGAGAATCTCCACCAGATATCGGATTTATCGATGAAGAAGGGCTCGTCATTTCTCTTCCAAGACCCGATGGAATATCATTTTTCGGCACAAGAAAACATTACACTGAGCGAAGAATCCCCACCACCACGGTCTGACAAGATTGGGGATGCCACGAAGGCTGCAGCTGCTGGCACTATCATAGAGAAGCTGCCAAACAAGGAGCAAACGCTACTGGGCAAGTGGTTTCAGGAAGGCTATGAACTGAGCGGAGGAGAATGGCACCGAATTGCTACAGCCAGAACCCTCTACGGAAAAAAACAACTTGTTGTCATGGACGAACCAACAAGTTCGCTAGATCCCTGGGCTGAAATTAACTGGACGAAGAGAATTCGCAAGCACCTCACCGATCATACCGTCGTCATTATCACCCATCGAGTATCCGTAGCGCAACTAGCCGATCACATTTGCGTAATGGAGAACGGTCAGTTGGCCGAACAAGGCAGCCACGAGGAACTCATGGAACATCAGGGAACCTACGCCTGTATTAACACCTGACGGCATTCAATCTCTATTTCCAAAGATCTTAAGCCATCGCTTCAAGTAAAGGCTAAGCAACGGCAAACTTCGGCTATCGTCAAACTGAGCCCGCATGTAGTCGGGACGCGGAAAAACAAATAACAACAAAGCCTTTACTCGGAGCTTCACCGTCGGCAACGACCGAATCCCAACAAGTAGATCCTTCCGTCGATCTCTTCCCTCCTTCAGATAATAAGAGGAGGCTTCAGAGCGATTTTGATACCAGGCATCGGCCCAAGCAGAAGCGCCCTGAGGAATCGATCCCGGAACAATCCGTTTCAATTCCTGAATCTCGCTTGCCACAATAGCCCGACAGGCAGCCGTTTCTGCTAACGAAACGACCGAGGACCAATCAGAATCACTCATTCGTTTACTGAGTAGCAGCAAGTCATAAAACCATAGAAATCTGCGATCATGTTCCAAGTGCCCCACCCGATGCAGCGAAGCGAGAACAAAGGCTTCAGGGATTTTTGGAACTCGAAAGGAGTGCTTTCCGATTCTCACTCGGTCGCAACGGGACTCGAAATACTCAAATCCAAACGGCACCAGTAGATGCCGGTTGTTAGCTTCGACGTGAAATTCAAAGACGTGTTCCATCCCACCAAGGCCGGTCCGACAAAACTGTTTCTGCTGCGAAACCGTACCAAACATCAGATCAGGGGTTTCCTCATATCCGAGCGCAAGCATCTTCTCCGAGACCAAAGGCAGAAATGCTGCATTGATAAGAATATCGGTATCAGAACTCGTTCGATGGTGAGGTCGTCGATAGATCGTAAATGAGAACGGTATTCCCTTGAGAAGCAAGCAATCAACGCCACTCTTTTGGAGCAGCGTCAGGACTCGTTCTATTTCCTGGGCACGCAATTCGAAACCAACGAAACGGGAACGATTGGCCTCCTTGAAACGTTTCACCACCGAAGCAGGCCAAAGCGATTCTTGATTCTTTTCCAGCAGACCGGCATAGAGAACCGGCTGCACTTCCATCTCCTCCGTCACCTGTAAGAACAGCGCCTCGTTCTCACCATCAAAGGAGGGCGCATGCGCCCCGTGAATCAAGCAATCCATGACGCAATCACGGATTTCGTTCTCGAGTTCTTTGTCGGCCATGGCGATGCATCACCATCGCGAAAGAAGCTAAAGGAAACAACGGTTTTCTGTCCTTAGTAATCCGCTCTGCCCCGCAGGCTTGATTACCGCATTTTCTCGCCTGCAAGGCCTTCGACCTTCGCTCACACCCCTTCACGATCCACGTGAGCCAAGTTTTTCCTTCTGTTTTCCTCTCAAATCACAGACCCTCAGAGACTACTATGACGATTCAATCTATGGGAGTTTGCCTGCTGTCGGTAATCGCAGCAGCCATGGTCGCAACGGCACCTCATTCAGCTGTCGCAGCCAACTACGACGAATCCAAGGTTCCTGTTTACCAACTCCCCCCCCTTCTGAAGGCGGCTGATGGATTAGAAATCCGCTCGGCTTCTGATTGGACGGAGCAGCGTCGCCCAGAGATTCTCAAACTTTTTCGAACCGAAGTTTTCGGAATCGCGCCGGCTGCTCCAGAGACGGTTTCTTTCAGAGTTGATAAAATCATCGAGAACAGCCTCAACGGTATTGCCACTCAAAAAGAAGTGACCGTGTTCTTCTCAAAAAACGAGCAGGGACCGAAAATGCGCCTCTTGCTCTTCATTCCCAACAATCAGAGAAGCGCCCGCCCAGCGTTCCTTGGATTGAATTTCAATGGCAATCACACCGTCCACCGCTCACCAAAGATTAGCATTCCTTCCTCATGGGTAAGAAACAATAAGACGACTGGTGTCACCGACAACCGAGCTACAGCCAAGTCCCGAGGCACGGCATCAAATCGCTGGGCCGTCGACAAGATCGTTAAACGCGGCTACGCTCTTATCACCGCCTACTATGGAGATATTGATCCTGATTTTGACGATAGCTTTCAGAATGGTGTCCATGCTCTCTTTCACTCTCCAAATGAGAAACCCGCCCCGAATGAATGGGGTTCCATCGCTGCTTGGTCTTGGGGCTTGAGTCGCGCTCTAGACTATCTTGTCCTCGACTCGACAATCGATCATGAACGCGTGGCGCTCCTCGGCCACTCACGACTGGGAAAAACATCTCTTTGGGCAGGCGCAAGTGACGAGCGATTCGCCCTCGTGATTTCGAACAATTCAGGCTGTGGCGGAGCAGCTCTTAGCCGGCGTGAGTTCGGCGAAACCGTTTCCAGGATCAACCATTCGTTCCCTCATTGGTTTTGCGACAATTTCCAACATTACAATGATCACGTCAACAGCCTCCCTATCGATCAACACATGCTCATCGCCTTGAGCGCTCCCCGACCAATCTACGTCGCAAGCGCCACCGACGATCAATGGGCAGACCCGAAAGGTGAGTTTCTCGCCGCAAGGGAAGCGTCGTCCGTGTATGCGCTATTTGGTTTCAAGGGTATTGAAGCCACGGAACAACCGCCTGCTAACACCCCTATTGGAGACAGAATTGGCTATCATCTTAGGGAAGGAAAACACGACGTCACGGACTACGACTGGGACCAGTATCTCAATTTTGCGGACCGGCACCTCCACTAAACGATCGAACTCGACGTGAATAACCCGCTCTCGCTCTCAGTCCGAATCGCGGAAGGATTCTTATCCAAAGAAGAATCCATATTGAATCTTGACGAACTCACCGTTCTCACGCGACAGGCAGGTTACGATGCCATCTGTATGCGTGCCTCCCAACTTGGGGTGCACAGTTCCATCGTCGACCTCACTACAGGAATCAAGACCATCGAGGCGAGCAGATTACCTGTTACCATGGTGACCGGCAATTTTGACATCGTCTACAACAATGACTGCGGACCGGACTGCCTTCAGCACATCACCCCTTTCCTCGATCTAGCAGAACGACTTAACGCACCACTCGTCCGGGTTGCAATCAAGACTGATGATGATATCAAAGCAACCCAAAGAGCGGCGGACGAAGCAGCCGAACGCAATCTTTCCCTGGTCCATCAGTGCCACACGTTAAGCCTTTTTGAAACCGTTGATGCGTGCGAATCAACCGTCAAGAAAATCAACCGGCCTAACTTTGGCATTATCTACGAACCTGCAAACCTGGAGATCTGTAATCAGCCCTACACAGGAGAGGTCTTCGATCGACTCGCCCCCTGGATCAAGAACGTCTACCTCCAAAACCAACGACTGACACCAAACGGTGCGGTGACCCTAGACACCTGGTGTCGTGGACCGGTGAGTTTCGATCTCATTCCGGTTCACTCAGAACATGGCATACGTTTCGAATCCGTATTCTCCGAACTCCAACGCATCGGATACGAGGGACCAATTACGGTCCATCAGTCAGCCCAACCAGGAGAAGGACCATTAGAGACGGCTAAACGCTCGGCAACATTTCTCCGTACAATCATGCACGCCGCTCCTTGAGTTTTTGAATAAACGATTTGAGAACGACTGTATTTTCAGCATACCCTCGCCCCGTCACTAACCAGTCATCCTCAACCCAATCTTCATCGACATAGGTAGCCCCTCCCTGCTCAGCATCGAGAGCACATTTCGGAACTGTCGTCACGCGCTTGCCCTGAATTACGCCAGCAGCGCTGAGGATCTCAATCCCATGGCACAAACAAGCCACGGGCAAGCCACGTTCAACGATTCCCCGAATGAGCCCCAGAAGATTCTCGTCATATCGAAGATATTCTGGAGCCCTTCCGCCTGATATGAACGCTCCTTCAAAGCCCCCGGCATCCAGGTCGCAGAAAGCGGCACTCGTCTTAAGATGGTACCCTGGCCGTTCCTGGGTAATATCCCACGGCACGTCAGGGTTGGGCGGAATCTCGTGAAGCACGGTATGGTAGAGCCGTTTTTCCAGTCCGGCGACGACGACCTTGTATCCATCCTCAGGAAGTCGGTAATAGGCATAGAAGGTATCAAGAACCTCTGTTCCATCCCCTATGGGCATCAAAATATTCATCTCGTCTTTTCCGAGATACTAGATCTAATTTGGAAACCTAACAAGTCGACACAAATTGAGCGACATGGAAGGCAATGAGCTCCTCCCGGCGTTGCCTTCACCGGTCCTTCAAATCGACTAGTCAGGGAAGCATTAGACTTGATCGCATTGCTCCTCTCGTCGAAAATCGTCCTGTCGAATTGATTTTCACCGCCCTCCCAACAACACGAATGCCAAAGGAACGATTCGAATCGCATGGTCCGTTTCGGGCTTGGCCTCTGTTCACCCTCTCTTGGTTCACACAATTGCCCCACTCGACTCTGCCGGCGCTCTTACTTGCCTCCCTACTGTTCCCGACAGCAGGCTTGCTACGGGCGGAAACAACGAAAAGAGCCGCCCAGGTCTTCATCAGCGAAATCCTGGCAAACAATTCATCATTGGAGAAGGATAACTACCACCAGTATTCCGACTGGCTGGAGTTGCACAACCCCTCGCCACAGCCAATCAACCTCTGGGATTGGGGCCTCAGCGATGACTCTCAAGAACTTCATAAATGGTATCTTCCCAATCTAACCTTACGTTCCGGCGAGTCGCTGAGAATTTGGTGTTCAGGGCGAAACGACCGAAACCCTAAAGCCCCACTCCACACTAACTTCAAACTCTCAGCCAAAGGGGAAACACTCTACCTAACAAAGCCAGAAGACGATCGTCCGTCCTACATCTTCGACTATACCAATCGCCCTCAGTTCCCAAACGTTTCTTTCGGAATCAGCAAGGAAGCGTTTGGTCAGAACGTTTTCGGCGACGGACTCAAGGGAAGATTCTACCTCCCGACAGAAGCCCCCATTCCTAGGAATTGGTACTCACCCACCTTCAACGATTATGAATGGAGCCAAGGAAAGGCTCCCTTTGGACTGGACCGGCAAGCGATCCCCACGAATGCCGCCGAAATCCGAACGGACTTGAGTATGCTAGTTCCTCAAAAGGCAACGAAGGCGTTCTTCCGGTTTCCCTTCCAATTCAACAAACACGGAAACCGATCTGGTCGCCTTCAACTCAACGTTCGGTATAAGGATGGTCTCGTTTGTTACCTCAATGGCGAACGAATTGCGAGAACCGGAGTCCTCAAAGGAACCCATTGGGACCCCCGTGCCAAGCGATTTATCGCCAAGAACGAACTAGGTTCCATGCAAAGCCTTGAGATAGATAACATCACGGAGAAGCTTATTGATGGGATCAATCTCTTGGCCTTCGAAGTCTCCTTTGGAGAAGGAAGCCCCATTGATTTTCATCTTTCTCCTAACCTCAGCTACGTATCAGAAAAGGCGCCCACAAAAACCAATGGCATGTATCTACTCGCGCCGAGCCCAGGGAAGAGCAACGGAACAGGATTCGCCCAGGTCGCTCCACGGCCAAGCCATTCAATGGATGGAGGTTTTTTCGCAAACGACATCATCCTCAATTTAACGCTTCCTCAAGACGCCAATGGATCAATTCACTACACGACAGACGGAACAATTCCCACACGCGATTCAACAGTTTACACAGGGCCACTAATCTTAACGTCGAGTGTCGAAGTAAAATCTCGCACCTATCAGCCCAACGCGCACCCGAGCCCTGTTACCACTGAATCCTACAGCATCCTCGATTCAAATTCCCTCAAATTCCATTCCAATCTACCAATCATTCTTATCGACACCCACGGCAAAGAAATCGGCCTCAGCGACTACACATCGGCGGGGATTCAAATCTTTGAGAACGGAACAGATCACCGAACAAGACTCACAGGAACCCCCAGCTACTCAGGGCGGGCGGGCATCAAGCTGCGAGGATCGAGCACGCTCGTTCGCCCTAAGAAAGGGTATCGGATTGAACTCCTCTCAAAATCAGGAGACGAAGCACCTTCCAGACTTCTGGGAATGCCCAGTGACGGGGACTGGATTCTTTACGGACCGTACAATCACAATAAGACTCTCATTAACAATGCTCTCGTCTATGAGATGAGCCGCCGAATGGGGCGCTACGCGCCACGGACTCGATTCGTCGAAGCGTTTGTGAATGACGATGCGGAGCCGATGTCGATGACTGCCTACGTCGGCCTCTACATCCTCATGGAGAAAATAGAACGCTCCGCCAATCGCGTTGCCGTTCATAAGCCTGGCCTGGGTGGCGCCAGCCTCTCAGGAGGATATATCTTCAAAATTGATCGCCGCGGCCCGGGAGAACTCGGTTTTCGCGCAGGAATGCAAGACCTCGTCAACGTGGACCCTAATGAAACGAAGATCTCTACGAGCCAATCTCAGTGGCTGCGCCAGTATCTGAATCAATTTTTCGATGTGCTCGCAGGCCCCAATTTTGCCGACCCGAAAAATGGCTATGCAGCCTACATCGACGTCGATAGCTGGATAGATCATCGCTTCCTTCAAGAAATCACCCGAAATCCGGATGCCTACAGCTTGAGCACCTACTTTACAAAACCTCGCGGTTCAAAACTCCAAGCAGGCCCCGTTTGGGATTTCGATCGAGCCTTCTATTTTGGAGCCGACCTCATGGAGCGAGGCTACTACGAGCGCTGGATGACTTGGTCAGAAGAACTCGGCTACAATTGGGATAAGTTGCTGATGGATGACCCTCAATTTCGAAAGCGCTTTAGAGCCCGAGGGCTTGCCCTAATGGACTCCGTTTGGAGTACATCCAATGTCCACGCTCTCATCGATAACATCGCATCTGAAATCGAGGAAGCCCAGGAAAGGAACTACCGACGGTGGGGACATCTCACCCCGGAAGAATGGCGAACTTGGATTGGCTATCAGAAGCGTTACATCGCGAGACGCCTTTCCTGGCTGCGAGGCGAATGCCTCGAACCCCCAGAATATGTTACTCAAGAATCGGAGCATGGATCCAAATGCATCGTCTCTCTTCACACGAGTCATGCCAATGCATCGATCTACTACACAAAATCTGCACGCGAGCCCTATAAGGACAACGGTGACTTGGATAAACAAGCCAAGCGCTACATCGAACCAATCCAACTCAAGGAAAACGAAACCCTGACCGCTGCAATCAAACTCGACGAAGTATGGAGCAACCCAAGCCAATACCATTGCAACACGGCCCCGATTCCTCTCGCAATCACCGAGATCATGTACCACCCAGAGAAAGTTCCAGAGCTCGAGTTCATCGAATTTCAGAATATTGGAACTGTCCCCATCGAACTCAAAGAACTTGAGATCACTGAAGGGGTAGACTTCGACTTCTCCGAAAGCCAAATCGACACAATCGATCCTGGTGAGGTCATCGTAATAGTGAGAGATTTGCAGGCCTTCAAAACTGCTTACGATGTGGCGGGAATCAATATCGCAGGCGAGTATGAAGACAGTCTCTCCGACACCTCAGAACGAATTCATGTCTCCAATTCAAATGGCAAGACAGTCTTGGATATTTTCTACTCTGACACGTGGTATCCGGAAACCGATCAAAGAGGCCATTCTCTGATGCTAAAAACCCCATCAAGCACGAACGCACATCGCTGGCGTGACCCTCGAAATTGGCGACCAAGTCCAAGCGCCGGTGGCTCTCCAGGAGTTCTGGAGGCAACGGTGCCCTACTGGTACTAATCGCCTAACCGATCAGACTGAACGCACTTTGCTCTCGGACTATTCTCTCAAGAGTGCTTCACCGATCGCAACCACAGCACATGCTACTTCGAAGAAGGTAACCCAAAGCAGCTATGTCGCAATTTTAGTATTGTTGTCGCGATCATTCTTTGAGATCTTTGTCCTATGAAGCGAATCTACACATCTCCGATTTTAGAGCACTACGGTCCAATCGCGAACTTTACAACCGGCGGAAGCACCAAAAAAACCGAGTGGATGCAAAAGAGCAGCATGAGCAGCATGGGCAACTCCAGTAGCAGCTGGTCCCAGAGCATGTCAAAAAAGAAAAACGTCGTTAAGTCTTAGGTATTTGCCGAATCAATCTTCGGCTCAATACCTTTCCCTCCTTGAGAACCCTATTAAGCATTCTCATCCCCCTACTCGCTAACTCGGTCCTTGCTTCAAGGATCGATTCGGAACTCATATTCCCTCTTGAATCGTGGCACAACCATGGTTCGTGCATCGTCCAAGCCCCAAACGGAGATTTGCTCGTCTGCTGGTTTCACGGTTCAGGTGAACGAAAATCTGATGACGTCGTCATCTTAGGCGCCAGAAAGCCTCAAGGATCAGAAGTTTGGAGCCCCCCTTTTCTGCTCGCTGATACCCCTGGCTACCCTGACACCAACTGCTGCATGCTCATCGATTCAAAGGAGCGCCTCTGGCTCCTCTGGCCGACCATTCAAGCGAATCTCTAGGAGAGCGCACTGATGAACTATAAGATTTCATCGGATTACCAAACACCAGAAGCCGCCCCAAAGTGGCAGATAGAGAAAGTACTCCACGTCAAACCTGGTCCGGCATTTTCCGAACTGGTTCGAACAAAGACAGCCGACTACCTGAGTCATAAACAAATCGCACCGGGAAGCATCGAGTGGGCAGCAAACAATTTCCAACAGGCCGACGACAAGCTAACCCGACGACTAGGATGGTTCACACGCGCCCATCCCTACGTTACCAACGAAGGGAGGATGCTAGTGGGGCTTTACTCGGACGGGTTTTCATTCTCATTGGTCGCGTTCACCGATGACCTCGGAAAGTCTTGGAACGTTAGCGAGCCAATCGTTGGCGGCGGAAATATCCAGCCGAGCTTTGCCCAAGCTAGCAATGGATCGATCGTCGCCTATATGCGTGACAATGGACCTGCTCCGAAACGAGTTCACGTTTCCGAATCGGCCGACCAGGGCGAAACTTGGTCAATGGTCTACGATCATCCAGAACTAGCAAACCCCGGTGCCGGACTCGAGTTGATGAAACTCAACGATGGTCGATTCTTAACCATCTACAATGATACCGAGAGTGGCCGCCACCGTTTGGCTGTTTCCATTTCAAATGACGAAGGGCAGAGCTACCCCGTCACTCGCTATCTAGAAAACCGTAACGAGAGTGAAGGTGCTTTCCATTATCCATCCATCATCCAAGGAAAGGATGGCATGCTCCACGCGACCTATAGCTATTTCGTCCCTGCAGCCAACGGCAAGGGCCAGGTGAAATCGATCAAATACGCCTCTTTTGACACTGATTGGATCGAGTCCGGCACTTCTGAGAGCTCTAAAAAAGAACGATCTCATTGAAATCCCTATTCTAAGGGATTCCAGCCAATCCCCGCCCGTTTTTCTCGTTTTTTGGTTTCGACGTTCCTTCCTTGGAGCAGTAACCTCATTGAATATCAAAAATGAACAATTTCGATTTATCGCGAAAGAACCCAGAACCGCTTAGGTCTCAATGATCGTTTCTCCAAAAAATGCCGCCACTGAACGACTCGTATGCCCTTGCTTGTCGCTCATCGTCTCGCTCTTTCTTGCCGTCGGAGTATCGTTGAAGGCCAACGACTACCTGACTGAGGTCAAACCGATTCTAAGAGAGAACTGCTACCGCTGCCACGCAGGCGATCAGCCAAAATCCGGTCTGCGACTCGACACTGCTGCCGCTCTAATCAAAGGCGGAAACCGAGGAGGCGTCATTATACCTGGGAATGCCAAATCGAGCGCACTGATCGAGGTTTTGACCGGCACACATGCACAAATCCCACCAATGCCGTACCGCGACACCCCCCTCTCCCCAGAAGCGGTCGATACGATCGCACGGTGGATTGATTCAGGAGCCCATCATCCCACCGATGAAATCCCAGAAGAACACGTTCACTGGGCCTTCAAGAAACCAACGAGACCTCTCCCCCCGGATAACAAGACACGCTTCTTCGCCAAAAACGCCATTGACCATTTCATTTTCTCACGACTCACCGATTCCAAACTCCTCCCTTCACCTGAAGCTAGCCGAGAAGTTCTCTTGCGCCGGCTCTACCTAGACATTGTTGGCATTCCTCCATCTACCGATGCCATCGATGCGTATTTGACTGACTACTCGATAAACGCCACCGAAAAGGTTATCGATGAACTCCTCAGTTCGCCACAATTCGGCGAGCGCTGGGGGCGTCACTGGCTCGATATCGCCCGCTACGCAGACTCAAATGGATACAGTATTGATTCCCCCCGTTCAATTTGGCGCTACCGTGACTATGTCGTCGATGCAATCAACGGCAATCTTCCATTTGATCAATTCGTTACAGAACAACTCGCAGGGGATCTGCTTCCTCAGCCAACACGGCAACAACTCATTGCCACAGGATTTCACCGCAACACGCAGATCAACCAAGAAGGCGGAATTGACCGAGAACAATTCAGAATCGAATCGGTCGTTGATCGAGTCGCCACGACTGGATCCGCCTTTCTGGGATTGACGATCGCCTGCGCCCAGTGTCATGACCACAAATTCGATCCGATACGACAATCGGAATACTACCAGTTCTTCGCATTCTTCAACAACCAAGATGAGCCAACCATAGAGACCCCTCTTGAACATGAACTCGTCGCGAGAGACAAATACCAAGCAGCTCTGAGCCACCTCGAAAAAGCGATCCAGGAAAGTGAGTCCAAAATCCAGCAGCGAATCTTCGACTGGGAAAAACACCTTTCCGAAGCGGACATTCAGGAGCTGCCAGCATCCTATCGGATCATCCTAACCAAACCCCGCGAGCTGCGAACAGGTGACGAATTGCAAGAACTCCTCGATCATTTCTCCGAAGAAAACGAGGCTCACCAAGCGCTCATGAAGCGCCAAAAAGATCTCAAGCGAAAGCGTCCACGCGTCACGACTACCATGATTCTCCGAGAGCGGGACAAGAAACGCGACACCCACATTCACATCAAGGGCGACTTCACACGGCATGGCGAGAAAGTCGAGCCAGGAACGCCGAGCATACTGAATCCCTTTCAAGGATCAGACAGAGCGAATCGGCTTGAACTAGCTCACTGGCTCGCATCCGAAGAAAATCCACTTCTTGCCCGCGTCACGGTGAATCGCATCTGGCAGCAATACTTCGGAAGGGGCATTGTCGAAACGGAAAACGATTTTGGCACCCAAGGGATCCCCCCATCCCATCCAGCTCTCCTCGATTGGCTGGCCATTGAATTCATCGAAAGCGGCTGGGACGTTAAGGCCCTTCATAAGAAAATCTTAATGTCGACCACCTACCAGCAGTCCTCCAAAGTCTCGGCCAGTCACGCTATGATTGATCCCGACAACCGGCTCTTCGGACGTCAAACCCGAATGAGATTGGAATCCGAAATCGTCCGAGATGTGGCCCTAACGGCGGCCAACCTTCTCTCCACCAGGATCGGGGGACCAAGCGCACATCCTCCACAGCCCAAGGGAGTCATGACCCTCGGACAGGTCCAACGCTCTTGGAAACCCGATGAGGGAGAGAACCGCTATCGACGCGGCCTCTATACCTTCTTCTGGCGAGCAACACCACATCCCGCCCTAACCGTGTTCGACAGCCCCGACGCCTTTAGCACCTGTAGTCGCCGAATCCGTTCGAACACCCCGTTGCAAGCGCTAACGCTTTTGAATGACCCAGCCTATTTCGAAATCGCTCTTGTCCTCGCAGACCGTATCAAGAGCCTAAATTGCGATAGCGATAAATCCCGAGTCAAGGAGGCCTTTCGAATCTGCCTTAGCCGATTCCCTAGCAGGGCCGAAACCAGGCACCTCCTTGCTGCGATTCAAGCCCCCGATCGGAGCGAATCAAAGGACAAATGGCTTTTCTTGGCTCGCATCCTTCTCAATCTAGACGAAACCATCACCCGTGAATAAGCAAAAGAGCATGAATTCGTCTCCTCTCGCAAGAAGCACACGAAGGCATTTTTTTAGCCAGTGCGGGCTCGGCCTCGGATCTGTGGCGCTCACTTCGCTCCTAAGACAAGAAGGCTTGGCAGCATCAGCTCACAGCGCTGCTCCCCATTTCGCCCCCCGAGCCAAAAACGTCATCTATATGTTCATGGCAGGGGGCCCGTCTCAGTTGGAACTGTTTGACTATAAGCCGGACCTGGTTGCATTGAACGGGCAGGCCATTCCTGATTCGTATCTGGAAGGCCGAAGGTTCGCCTTCATGGACAGCTCTTTTAAAGAACGTTCGAAGCTTCTTGGAACCCGACGAGAGTTTACCCAACACGGGCAATCAGGCATGTGGATGTCGAACCTTCTTCCCCACACGGCAAAGATCGTCGATGAGATCACGATGGTCAAATCGTGCGCCACAAACCTATTCAATCATGCACCGGCCAAGCTATTCATGAATACCGGCTCTGGCCAGTTCGGCCGGCCAAGTATTGGTTCTTGGGTAACCTATGGCATCGGAAGCGAGTGTGATAATCTCCCCGGATTCGTCGTTCTCCAAAGCGGTCCCCGGGGACCACGCGGTGGTGCCGTCAACTGGGGCAGCGGCTTTCTGCCAACTACCTATCAAGGCGTTCCCCTTCGAGGTCAAGGAGAGCCAATCCTCAACCTGACGAATCCCAAGAATATCACCAGTAAATCACAACGAGATCTTATCGACAGCGTCAATCAACTCAATCTCCAGCGACTCGTCGAAACTAATGATCCTGAAATCTCTACCCGAATCGCCGCCTACGAAATGGCCTATCGTATGCAAACGAGCGCCCCGGATCTCATTGATCTTGCCGGAGAATCGGCGGCAACTCTGAATCTCTACGGGGTTGAAAAAGACAAACCGTCCTATGCGCGAAACTGCCTCCTAGCCCGACGTCTTGTTGAACGCGGTGTCCGATTCGTCCAACTCTACCACACCAGTTGGGACAGCCACGGCGGCCCAGGCGAAACCCTTCAAGGGGATTTCGAAAAGGTTTGCCATCAAGTCGACCAAGCATCGGCGGCTCTGATCATCGACCTAAAGAAACGCGGATTACTCGAGGATACCCTGGTTGTTTGGGGGGGCGAATTCGGGCGCACCCCGATGGGAGAAAACCGGAAAACGACGGGGAGAAACCATCACATTGATGCGTTCTCCATGTGGTTTGCCGGCGGTGGCACGAAGAAGGGATTCCAACTTGGTGAAACGGATGAACTAGGGTTTAGCCCCACCGAGGATCGAGCTCACGTTCATGATATCCACGCAACAATGCTACACCAGCTCGGGTTGAACCACGAAGCACTCACCTTCCGTAGCCAAGGGCGTGACTTCAGACTCACGGACGTTCATGGCAGCGTTCTTCACAAAATGCTAGCGTAGTCTTCTCAAGCATTCCAAATCCGATACGATACGACGCATGAATAAAAACGTCTCACTATGGCTCCTCTGTGCGGCCGCTTGTCTTTTCCCCAACAAGCAAACACTCGCTGGCACTCATCACGTTGTCTTTATCATCGCCGAGGATGAATACAAGGCAAGTGAATCGCTCCCTGCGTTTTCCGCCAAACATCTCACCGAAGCGGCGGGTTTCAAAACGACATTCCTCTCTCAGGATCCCAACAACAAATACAAGATCCAAGGATTGGATAAACTAGCAACCGCCGATCTCGCCGTACTCTACGTCCGTCGGCGTTCGCTCCCAGAGCAAGGCATGAAACAGTTACGACAATACCTGGATCGCGGCAAACCTCTGCTCGCTCTCAGAACATCCAGCCACGCATGGGATACTCGCGGCAAAGGGCCCAAAAACAACGTCGAGTGGACAAGCTTCGATCCAGAAGTTCTCGGCGGCAATTATCATGGTCACCATGGAAACACAATCCAGAGCACGATTGAGATCGTTCCCGGAATGAGTGCCCACCCAATTCTTCAATCTGTCGACGCTGCGTCAATGATCGGAAAAGGGTCACTATACAAAGTCTCTCCCCTTGCCGCATCGGCTCAGGTTCTTCTCCTCGGCACTATTCCCAACCAACCGACGGAACCAATCTTGTGGACCAACCACTACGGAGACAGCCGGGTGGTTTACACCTCTCTTGGACACGTTGGAGATTTTGCCCAAGACGGATTCAATCAATTGCTCAAGAACACGATCTTGTTTCTCGTCGGCAACTAATCCAGCCCCCCCTCTCTTGAAGGTTAGATCACCACAAGTTGATTTTCTCCAATTGCGAAACCACCCGTTCTGACCGATTAGGAAAGTAATCAATTAACAATCGTTGCACCTCTGTTTCCCAATGCTCTTCCGGGTCGTATAGGACGTACGGACCGACTCGGTAGGGATGAACGTCACGTCGATAGTCACCCCACCGAGCTGATTCGAGAACCATCGCATCTCGAAGGCGATCGGCCATTAGCTTATAACGCTCTTGATTTGCCCCCGCTCCCAATGGCCCCTCGTCAGCAAGGACACTTCTTGCCCGTTTGGCAAACGCCTTTCTAAATTCTGAATTTGCTCGAAGCCTTTGAAATAGCCTCGTCGGAGACATATCATCGTCTGCTGCGGTAACGTCGACCTCTAACCCTTCAAGAGCTCGCTCACCATCCCACAAGAAGAACTGATATTTTCCTATCGGCTGAATCTGTCGCCCGGCATACCAATTTGAGCTACTATCCCAATCCGAGCTTCCTCCGTAGATCTGAACCAGCATCAAATCGATAAAGGCATCAATATCCAGCACCGACTGAATCTTCTCGTACGCCTGTTTCGACTCGAGCCCCGCATTGGCAATCTCAAAGAGACGTCGCCAAACATCTTCAGAACCACTCAGTACCTTCGATGCGTTTCGACTTTCGTATTCGTCTGCGTTGCCCCCAAAGGAAGTCGCCTGAAAGTAGGCATCCGGGCGCTCGCAGGGATTATAAACACCCCAATAGATCCCATTGAGAAATAGGTGAACGAATTGCCCTTGAGAAACAGGGCGCCCTAAGGCCTTCATTGATCGCCGCATCCATTCATCGCGAATGAGATCGCCTCTCAATCGCTCATCGCTGTTCCAGTGCAACCAGCTATTGTTACAACCCGCGCGAAGAATAAGGTTCTTGAATCGCTTTGCTCCGTCTTTTCCAAACATTTTGTATCTCAGCTCTGGGCTGCCATACTGTTCACGGAATACCAGGCGAAAGGAATGCTTTGGACTTTCCTCGGGCCGACGACTCCATCCCCCTTGGATTCTCACCCCACAATCTTCGCGATATTCCTTTCCGTCATTGGGGAAGAAAATCTCCATCGAACCAGGACGTTCCCAAGATCTTCCCGTCGATTCAGGATTGGCGTAAATTCCCCCGTCACGATCGAAAAGCGCTGACGGGTCTAGACTGAGTGAAATGCTAGGCAGCGAATCTAGCCCCACAAGCAGGCGATCCCGAAAGCGTTCATCATTAACAATCTCAGGATCCATCTCATAGTCGGCGGGCACCGTCCAATCCCCATCCACTCCCCAGTTCGAAGGAAAGCCTTCCCCGCGTTCGACTAGAATCTGTTCGCGAAAAAGATAAGTATGGGTATCGACATTCGACGGCTTATAGTTTTTTCGAAACGCTCCCACACGAATGACCGTTGTATGGTCAATCATTATCGGTTCAGAATAAACCCTTCCCGTATCTGCCGAAGGCCAACTTCCATCAAGGGTATACCGGATTTCCGTTTTCGGCGTTGACGTATCAAGCTGCAGTCGGAACGGACCGTCCACAAATCCTCCCTTCCGACTGAAGTGCGTGTCAGAGACTTGCCCCCAGAACTCGCCCTGATTCGCCCGCCCCGGCGTGGGACGCCCAAGGCTGTCTCT
>CAJXVR010000035.1 GCA_913061285.1 uncultured Verrucomicrobiota bacterium
GTGGGCTCGGAGATGTGTATAAGAGACAGCCATTCGCAGCTTCAGCAGCGGTCTGTGTCATCAATTGCATGGCTTGTCGATCACGCTTCAAGCTCGACTCGTCGTCTTCAAGCGTCAGCTCCGTTTGGCGAACGTTCTGGATAAGGAGCGCCTCTTCGGCTTCAAGATCTGCCAGTGTCACGCCCCCATTCGAGAACTTTTTCGAGCATTCGGAACTCAGTCTCTCGCGGCGTTCTAATAGGGTGGCGAGGCGAGTTTCGACCTCGTCAACAGACTCAAAGCCATTAAGCAAGGCGTCAAGACTCGCCTTCAACAGTTTAAATTCTCCCTTCAGAGTCTGCTTCAACCGTAGCGACTCACGCGCTTCGGCGACATTCTGAACGGCACATTTCTTCAAGAGCCGATTGAGCTCGGTTGTAAGCGATTCCACATCGGCCAATACCGCCTCCACCTCGGAGGCACCCGATCGAATGCTTATGTTCCCCCAGCCCTTGATTGCGAGAGACAGAGCCTGGGGCGATGTCACACGGCTTTCTTGATTCCCTGGCAGATTCACCACCTCAATCGCGCCCGAACGATTCAACTCGAGCGTTTGATCGGAATCAGGTTTAAGAACAACATCGAGCCCCAAGGCTGCTAGCTGAATCTGACGATCCTGAATCTTTCTCTCGACCGCCTCAATCGATTTTAGATGACTCGATTTAAGGGCTGAGAACGCAGCGAGTTTTCTCTTGAGAGAGGCCAACTCCTCACTCTTGGTGGCGGTCTTCGTCACGAGACTATTCAGTGATTCTATCTCTCGAGAGAGCTGCGACCAGGCAATGCATTCTCGCTGCCGCTCTAGCACCGCTCGTTGATCTTTGACAGACTGTTTGCCTTTCACAACCGATTCCTCAGATCGTGCTAGCCGCGTTCTCAGTTCCGCGCTCTTTGCTGCTGCACTGTCTACTGCTGCCGATTGCTTGGCAAATCGCTCCTCGGCTATGGCAAGATCTTTTTCAACCTTCGCCAGGGTAAGCACCTCCTCGTGCACCTGACTCAACGCCACCTTGGCAGCTTCGAATTCTGCTCTAACTCCCTGAATTTCAAGTTGCACCCGTTCCGCTTTTCGAGCTTGCTCCCGCAGAGCAGCGGCCTTACTCCGAAGCGTTTCCGCCTCTGCTTCAAGAATTCTCTGTTCCGATGAGAGCGCCTTATACTGGCGGCTCCGCTCATCCAATTCCTGCAATGACTGCCTCACGGATCCCAGGGCTGTCTCGAGTTCCTGAATCTCCAGTTCAGCCAACTGCAGTGCCCCCCCCTTTTTCACTTGTCCTTTGTTCGTGAAGTTCAGGGTATACTCGGCCCACAGGGCGGTCCTTAGCGAGTCCACCAGAGGATCCAAGCTCACCTTGGCCAACCGGGATCGAATTAAGTCGCCCACGTCATTATTCCAATCAGGCCAGGCCGTCGCCTCGCCCTGCCGAGCCCATAAGTAGCTCATCAATCCCCAGTGAGCGGCGGTGGTTGCTCCCCGCCCTGGTTGCTTGGATTGAAGCAGCTGCTGAACTCGAACATCCGCTTGATCTCCCTCAGCAATGGCTTGCCAGGCCTGATTGCTCCACTCCTTCAAATTACACTTGGGGGCGTTGAGAAACGTCTTCTGAACTTGATATCGTCCTTCCTTCGTTTCGAAAACCACCGAGATTCTTGGCGACAGTTCGGTTCCCACCGGCTGAAGGGCCTTGATCTCGCTATCCTTACAAGTATGACGATCAAACAATCCCCGGGCAATGGCTTTGATTAAGGTACTCTTGCCAGCTTCGTTGGCTGCTGCAAGCACGTTAATTCCATCACCCAAGGAATCGATGTTGAGACGTTCGCGAAACGGCCCAACATGTAGCAATTCAGCCGAACGAATCCTCATCGGACTTCCTCCCTGAGCAAACTCATGACACGCTCCTTGGCTTGCTCGAGATGGCCCACCTTAAGGGAAGCCAACGGAATTCGACCCTCATCCAGAAGAGCTTGAATGCTTGCCAAGCTTAAGCCACTGCCGCGTGTGACGGTCTGCTGTTCCACAGATGTCTCACCCGGAGAAATCAACTGCTTGATACACTCCAAATCGCGCAGAACCTGATCAACTAATGGATGATCTTGCGCGAGCAAGCTCAACTCAGTTTCAGAGAGCTGCGAATAGGACTCATCACGGAGTTGATAGGCAAAGACACCGTCCAATCGGTCATCAAGCCACTGGCGATTCGCCACCAATTGCGCAGCCGTTGTCGCCCCTTGGAGTACGACCCTCGCGATTAAATTACCTGCCTCTGTTGAAGCGTCTTCGAGTAAGGCCTCGATTGAACGTCGAGATTCGATCTCATCACCGAGACGAAACTCCAATCGCCGCCAATTCAAACGCCCCACCGCAACGGGATCGACTTGAGGCGGCCTGCCATGCTCCTCCAGCCGAACCAATGCAACCTGGCCTGCCCGCTCTTGACCGAAATCGTCCGACTCAGGAGTGCCAGGCATGACCAGCCGCCCCTCGTCATAGACCTGCCATTGATGCCAATGTCCCACCCCCAGATAATCCAGCCCCGCACGGGTAGCCGCATCGAGGGCGATGGGAAAATCATTGGGCTGATGCTTCCCCGGAATGGCAATGGCCCCATGAGTCACACCAATTTTCAATGTATCCTCAGGGAACGCCTTCGAAAGCGAATGAAGCGCCAAGCTCGGGTCGAGCGTTGAAACCTTTTGTTGAAGAGGCGCCCCAAGAAATTGCGCCCCTTTTACGGTGAGCTTTCCAGGCTCTCGGAAAATGTGAATGTGCGATGATGCCTGCAAGAACGGGTTACGATCCCAAACTGAATCGGGGCCCGTATAGGGATCATGATTTCCCGGCAGCAAGAGAATCGGCAAGGGAGAGACGGATTCGAAGAGTGACACGACCTGAGCGACCAAAGCTTCATCAACGTGGTTGTCCTCAAACAAGTCGCCGGCAACCAAAAAGGCATCTGCGCCACGCTCAACAGCCATCGAGAGGGTTCGCGCCAGGGTTTCAACACGGATCTCCCGCAAACGAGACGCCTTCTCAGAGAACTGAGCAAATCTCGCCCCCAATTGCCAATCTGCAGAATGAACAAAGGTTACGGACACGATTGGCAAATCCTGCAATCTTTTGATCCAACAACCAATCGAATTCGCCCTCCCCATCAATTCTTGCCGCTCTTTGCGGGCGAGAAGCACTATCTGAGTGAATGAAGCCAACGTGCCCGTTCAGCCACTAACTCCCTGAGTTTACCCGGAAACCGTGTCGCAAGATCTCGCTTTTCCCGGAGATCTTCACCGAGGTCGAATAATTGCCAGGGTTCAGAGGGGGTTTCCCGCACGATTTTCCAGTCTCCCCGTCGCAGTGCACTGTGATTGCGATACTCAAAGTAAAAGGAACGAGCCGTCGCACTTGAACGCCCACGAAGAAAGGGAATCACATTCATTCCATCATAGATCACATTTTCCGGAAGCGGGCAGGCCGCCAAAGCGGCAAAACTCGGCATCAAATCAGGCGACCACATCGGGGCACTGATCACCGTTCCTGGTTTAACGAGACCGGGAAAACGCACCAGGGCAGGAACTCTTAGCCCCCCTTCCCAACAGGTCACTCCGCCACTTCTCAAGGGGGCATTGCTCCCCACATCGATCCCCTCACGGCCCAGTCGAAAGCTACCATTGTCCGACATAAAGAACACCAAGGTCTGATCCTCAACTTGTGCCTCTTGGAGGCAATCCAGCACCTGACCAAGCGCGAAATCGAGCGCATAGACGACCGCCTGATACCGCTTTTCGGGGCGTGCTTCGTTCGCCGAAAGCCCGCAGGCCTCGAAAGCCCAATCAGGAGCCTGCCACTCATTGTTCTCACCAGGACGTCGATTGAGAGGGCTCGGAAAATGCGGGGCGTTGAATGGCAAGTAACAAAACCAGGGGCGATCCCCTTTTGAATGACGCCGAATAAAATCGATGGCCGCAGTAGCAAAAAGACTCGTGGAATAGGTGCCTTCCCGGTGGAGCTCGGCGGTGCCCGCATAAAGATCGTGACGATCCCGATAGTTATGCCGAAAGTAGTCCATGTTACCGGAGGCATGTCCCACAAACTCATCAAAACCGCGTTCTGTCGGTCTCGATCCTGGAGCAAAGCCGATATTCCACTTACCGAAACAACCTGTGAGATAGGGCTTCGAGGCTTGTTTCAGGATTTGAGGAATAAGAATCTCGGCAAGGTTTAATCCGACTCCGTAGTTGCCTTCGAGCCCGGGCAGTTGACGCACCAAACCGTGTCGTTGCGGAATTCGCCCCGTCAAGAGGCTCGCCCTCGAAACCGTACACGTGGGTGAGGCTGTGTAGAATTGAGTTAGTCGTGCCCCCTCCCGGCTCAATCGATCGAAGTTCGGTGCTAAAATCTCCGAGTTGGGATTGTAGCAAGGCAAATCGCCAAACCCGAGATTATCAGCGGTCACAAGAAGAATGTTGGGTAAGCCCCTAAGGGCCAGCAACGGTTCTTCAGCGACGAGCAAAGAAAGAGCCAGAATGTTTAGGAACGCCGCAAGAATACGGCCTCTTCCCTTGCCAAGCCCAGCTCTCCGCAACCAACAGCACATCGAGGAACCGTAGGCAATAGCGTCAAATCTGCAATAAGAGACATCGCGCGGCAACGCCATGTTCCCCATGATTCCGATCATCCGTTCATCGGCCGCAGCGAAGAGCGCCTCGAAACTACAGAAAACCTCCCCCGTCCCCCGCGTCTGGTTTCGAATACTGTGCCTGCGCCGGACCTAGGATCGCCAGGACATCATTCTCGGAATAGCTCACAAGCTCAGGTTTCCGATAAAGGCATCGCAGGTCTTTTTCAACCGCCTGCGATGCCCTTGTTCGCGGAGATTGGGTCGCTGTGTCTTCTTGCATAAGTCCGATCTCCAATTCGATTATTCGTGTTGCTTGGTTGCGATCAGCCGAAAGAGTCGTTGCCCCTCACCATGAAACCGATCCACGAGTAGGCTTCCATCCACTCCAAGAGTTCTATTTAGAGGACTCCACGAAACGAGCCCCCTCGAATCAATTTCGCCCGTCTGAATGGTCTGCTTCCACCGAGAGACAGGAGCACAGCTGAGCAGAAGTCGATCATTCGGCATCGGCTTAATACTCAGACGAGGCCTCAACTCTAGAAGAAGAGCAGGATGACGGCTTGCACTCCCATCAATTTCGACCTCCTCAAGCAGGTAAAGAAAGCTCCCGAAACCTGGTGAATCCTCGAAAGAATAAGTCGCCCCCTCAACTGAATTTCCAATACTCGGAATTAGTTGAGCATTGAGCAAGTCGGGTACGTATGATTCCTGCGCAGTGGCCCTGGAATCTGCTCGATACACATTAAATCCCGCGCTGCTAATCTCAGAGCCCGTTTGCCAATGGAGGCGAACCCTCCCAGCCCCTACGAAGTCGGCTTCATATGCCAGAAGATCAACAAGGGTCGTATCACTGATCGTGATCGAATGATCCTCAACCTCCCCTGACCCCGTAGCCCCTAACGGACTCCCCAATCGTGTCCCTGATTCATAAATCCGAACTCGAGCATAGCTATAGCGATTCTCAAAAGTGATTCCCGAAAGAAATCGTCATTTTATCCTTGTACAACGATTGAAAGCATGGTTAACACTGTGACTTAGCGAGAAAAAGGTCAGCCCAAACGGTGAGAATGCTAGCGTAGATGAGGCGCACGTAGCCATGGATGCTGCACCCAATAAGCGGAGCTATCTTCGTCTGGCATCGATCCGATGCTTTACCCATGAGGATGGAGCTTAAGAACGTTTGCCAGATGTTTGGGCGCACTGATCGCATGGTCAGATTGTGGATCGAATGTCTTAACAATGCTGGGATCGACGGGCTGAAATCATCCCCCCCCAAAGTGGGAGACCCGGGAAGGTTAAACTTAAGAGAGTCAAAGACCTGTTAGCCCCGATCTTGGAAGCCCCATCAAAAGCTGGTGAGGCTCATTGGACAGGGGTGAAGCTCTATGGCCATCCCAAAAGTGAACTATCCGTTGCACTCTGATACAGCACCGTGATTCGTTGACTGCACGAACTGGACTATCATCGGCGCTTCCCTCGGCCTTGGTCAGAGCGGAAGGATGAAGAAAACCGGCAAGAATTCCTTAAGAAACTCAAGAAATTGCAGCACGATGAGTCTTGTGAACTATGATTCGGCGAAGAGTCAGGCTTCGAGGGCGATCCCCGTCCCCGGCAAGATTAGGTCAAACCAGGAGAGCCTCGACACATTCCCTATCGAGGCGATCATATCAAACTTAACGTAATCGGCTCAGTCCGACCGGAAACGGGGGAATTCTTCAGTTTGATCGTCGACTGCGTAGATACAGATATCTTTCAACTCTATCTTGATCAATTGGCGAAAACGATTACAGGGAAACGTCAGATCCTGATCCGAGACAACGCCTCTTGGCACAAGTCCAAGCGAATCAATTGGCATCATTTCGAAGCGATGTTTCTTCCCAGCTACTCACCAGATTTCAATCCTATTGGACGTCTCTGGCTGAGAGTCAACGCTGATCGGTTCCCTGACTTTATCGCCAGCGAAAAGCCTCCACTCTGCGATCGCCTTTGCACGGCCCTCAAATCCTCTATCGCTGATCCAACAAGAACCGCCTCAATCTGCGCTATTCGGAAATAACTCTAGAGAATCGATGTAGGCCCGCTCAGTCGCCGAGCCTAGCAGGGAAACACGTGACCCCATAGACATTCCAGCATTCGGGAAAAACAAAAGCCTCGCAGGTTTCCCTGCGAGGCTTGGAGTGCATGTGTCAGGCATTCTGTAATTCACCCGAATCACAGAAATTCAAAAATATCTATGCCGCCTGGGCGTCGATTACGGCACTAACGTTGCCTCGTTTACCCGACCGATCAGGTCGCTCGTTGCGTCCTCCACGTCGGCCTCCTTGATCTCGGCCCCCTCGATTGCCTCGAGCCCGAAGATCTGATCGGCCACCCCGCGAGCGCTCGCTTCGACCACGAACCTGCGGTCCACGCGGCCCTCGGCCTTCGCTAACCCGTCGATCTTGAGTTCGGCCTCGGCGCTGCAACCCTCGTTCTTGGCCAACACGATGGCGGCGTTCAGAGACAGCTCGTCCTCGTTCACTACGCCCCCCTCGAAGCGACTCACCACGGCCACCTTGCGTCTTACCCCGACGACGAACATCGCTTCCTCGGTCTCGTCGATCAGAGTTTGAGCGAACATCCTGGCGCCGATTTTCACCCCGCTGCCTTCTTACTTCTCCCTGACCACGACCAGGCCGCCGACTTCTTCGATCTGATACTGCTGAATCCCCATTCCGGCTACGACGATTCACCTCGCGACCGGGTCTCCCCTCAGGAGCTCCGCCTCTGTTTCTCCCACGCATTGCCGCTCCTCGGCCTTCGCGTCGTCCTCCCTCTCGAGCTTCACCCTTCGGACCTCGCTCACTGTCTTCACCTCGTCGTTCACGAACACCTTCGTGATGTTCCCCGCGACGTTCGCTGACTCCGGCACGAGGTCCTTTGGCGCCTCCTGGCCCCTCTTGTGCCTGGATCCCCGGCGTAGCCATCATGATTGCTGAAGCGGTCAGTAGTTGTAGGTAAATCGTTTTCATAATCGTCTTTGTTAGGTTGAGTCTTTCAATGTCTTATCAGTGCTGCACTATCTACAAAGACAGACGGAAGGATTTCGGAAGTGGTTACAAGCCCCTCTCAATAGCTACTCATTCAAACTCGCGTACCACCTTAAAAAAGACCTATCGTTGCCCTCGATGATTGTCAGAGAAACATATCGAACTGTAATAGATTAGAACGTAGAGACAGCTCTCTCAAGAGCCGCACGAAGGGCGTGAGACTTTGAGACATTCAATCCCGTTGGCATTTCGCATTGACCGTTTCACCTGTTCTCGATCAAGTTAGGCGGTATTAAGACGAACCGCCCCACTATTGTCTCAGTTAGATTCTGATGAAGCATTTCTGGCTAGCACTGAACCTCGTATTAGCGGCCATAATACTCCTCTCAACCGGCTGCCAAACGAACCCGCAACCGATCGCACCATACACAGGACAGCAAGCCGTCTACCAAAGATCCCATCGGGCACCGAAACAAGTCCAAGCCCACGACCACCAAGCACGCATTGCCCATCAACCGAAACGCGTCGGGCACGCCAGTTTTTACGGTGAGGAGCTGCGAGGAAGCCCGATGGCGAATGGTGTGCCCTTCGACCCTGACCAGCTCACCGCAGCAAGCTGGTTTTTCCCTTTCGGCACTCAAATCCGAGTCGCTCACGAAGACAGATCAGTCATCGTAACCATCACCGACCGAGGGCCGGCTTTAAAATTGGTCCGACAAGGTCGAATCATTGACCTCAGCGAGGCCGCATTTCGAGAACTCGCTGATCCTCGACAGGGGCTAATTTACGTCCGCCTTTACCGGTTGCCTAGCGACAGCTAGACAACCTCCATTAGGACAGCCCCCTCCCACGGGTTCAGCGAAGCGAATCATCACGATTCCCGCCCCGCCAGCCTCGCTTAAGGCCCTCGACTCCTGTCCGATATCTTTACTCGAGCGGGCTCGATTGAGCCCTGATATTTACCGCCTCCAAAAGAAGCTTGACGTTTTACGCAATTTCACCCCAAAATCCGACCATCAACAGCAAATTCGGCCTTTGCACCAGTTAGTCCGACATTAACACCGGGTTTGCGCAAGAAAGACATCGAGAATATGGCGATTGAAGCACTCATTTTCCTAAGCCTTGCGGTTGCGGCCGTCCTTGGAATCATTACCTCGAAAGGCCCCTGGACCCCTTCCCCGCAGCAATAGTGGCATAGGGGCTCACGCAAGGTCCGTCGCACCATCAGGTCCCTACTTGATCCGGACGCCATTTGAGCTGCTCTCCCTACCGATCTCGGTGTTTTTCGTAGTATTTAAGGACTTTCTTCACTCCTTCCGGGAGGAGCTCCTTGATCACCTCTCCCCTCGTTCGCGCCATTCCGGACCAATCAATCGTTCGTAGGGCCTCGCCACATTTCGGACAATGGAAGGCTGTTTCATCGCCTCCGCCAAAGCAATCGCTACAGAAGAGCACCGCACACCCCTCACACTCGAAGCTAGCCCTCACCCGTGTGTGTGTCTGGCAACTATAGCTCCCATCTGACAACCGTGCGGGGGCCGAGAATTCAGACTTCCGCAAAGATCCGCTCGAATCAGCAGCAGAATCACCTTCCACTACTTGAATCGAGAAGGTCCCCAAATTGAGCATTTGGCCTGCGTTCAAAGGAGCCTGCTCAATCAAGGCTCCATCAAGAAAGGTCCCATTCGACGATTCGACATCTCGGACGGTCGCTGAATACCCATTCCACTCAATGACACAATGCTCCGACGAGAGGGCTAGATCATCAATTTGTAGGTCATTTCCAGCAGTCCGCCCGATTCGAGTCAGCCCGGTAGGGATTAGAAAACGATGATTTTCCCCATCCCAGCTTGTAAATCTCAATTCGAGCATTCGTGTCCTTTCCAATTTTTGGCTATTTCCTGCGAATAAGCCGGATTTCCCACTAGCCTCCAAAGACCGCGGATTCACGTAAAAATGGCATTGCTCAAGCAAGGCGACAACCTCATTATCGATCCGTCCGCTCGAAACGAGTGATAAGCCATTGGCCGAGGAAAACGTGAAGACATCTACCGAGTTTAGCCTCATCCTTACTGCAGGAGGGATGATCATCGTCACCGGGGCTATTAAACTGGCCGGACGCTACACTGGGATCGATTTGACCCATCTCCTTCGAAACAAGTACTATTGGATTGGTATTTTCCTATTCTCGCTTGGCGTTTCCATCATCGCCCATTTTTGGCACCGACTTTATCCCAAGTTCGTCAAACGAATTGACGAAGCCGATACGGTTAGAAGATCGCGGGGCAATTGCTATTACTATATTGAGGCCGAGACCGGTATCGAAGAAGGTCCCGTGACCATTCCTCAGATCAAGAGCCTCGTCGCATCGGGTCGGATAACCCCAAGAACCCTCGTCCGAAAGGCTCGCTCATCGAAAACCGATCTGCGACCAGCAAAACATTTCCGTGATATCACAGAGATCGGTCGGCAATATGGGGAAAAGAGCGAAGTCGTCGATTGAACTCGAGAAAGACACTATCCCCAATACGTCCATTCAACAATCCGCTCCAACGCTTGCCCCTTTCTTGTCTGCAGAACGAACAATAAGCTCACCGCCAACCGAATCCCTTCGGATTCAGTTGGCGTGGATGCCTCCCTGGTTCCTCGCCTTCTCGATCGCGTTTTTGAGTCTCCATAATCTAGCCATTGGAGCCATCCCCAACGCCCAAATCGAAATCCAGCAAGTTCTCGCTGACGGTCAAGTCACAGAACTAAACACCCCGCGCCAAGACTCAGACACTCAACATACCTGGTGGATCACCAAGACGGATATTGATCCCCAAGACTATGCTTCAGGGCGTTCGATCGATTCATTAGAAGGCATCTGGCACCCCATCCGGGTCCCTTCGGCCGTGGAACTCCACCCCAGCTTCTCACCAAAAGACGAGAGCTACTGGTACCTCAAACAAATCCGATTTCCGGACTCAAGCAAGATCGATCTCACACTCCAGCTGGGCCAAATATCGGACCGAGATCAGACCTATTTTAACGGGCAGCTTATTGGTGCAACGGGAAACTGGGACAGCAAGGAAGCCCAGGCCTACGATCAAGTGAGACGATACCACATCCCCGCTGGCCTGGTTAAGAATGGAACAAGCAATACGATTCTGGTTCACGTCAAACGATATCTCGACGACACCTCTGGAATCATCCACGGGACTCAATCAATCGGTCCGGTAGAAACAATGGCACGAAATTTCTACACTCAAAGTTTCCTCGACGTTGCTGTTCTCCCCTTCTACCTCGCGGTTGCCGGCTACTTCCTTTTCCTCTACATCAGACAGCGAGACCAGACTTCTAATCTCCTCTTCAGTGTCGTCGTTGTCCTCTTGGTGTTCTGGCTATTCCTACGGAGCCCCCTTAAATTTGAGCTTGGGATTCCCTTCTTGGTCATGAAACGACTCGAATACTTAGCGATCTTTATTCTCCCTGTATTTCTGCATCGCTTTATTCGTGATTACTTTCGCCCCAGTGAGATCGAACCGTTCCCCTCACTCGACATCTTCGTCAGAATCGCCTATGCGGTCGCATTGATAAGCGTGCTGTGCGTCTTGGGATTCGGGGAGCCCAACTTGTGGTTTGCCTTCTTCAAGAACGGCATCGCTTACACCTGGATCATTTTGGCCTTTTCCGGAGGCTGGACCTTGTGGATCTCAGCCCGGCACGGTAACAAGGATGCGCGAATCGTACTTGGCGGATTCGTTTTCTTCCTTATTGGAGTTGTCTTTGACATTCTTCATATCCTCGACCTCCATACCTATCCACTGGTGACGGACCACGGTTTTCTCTTGATTGTCCTCGTTCTCGGAACGGTCCTCGCCAATAAATTTGTTCGCCTCCACAAACAAATCCGCTACCTCAATCACAATCTTGAAGAAGAAGTGACCCAACAAACCCATGCGCTCTTAGAAGCGAAGGAATCAGCGGAAGCCGCGAACCAGGCGAAGAGTAACTTCCTGGCAAACATGAGCCACGAAATCCGAACCCCTATGAATGGAGTCATGGGGATGACGACTCTTTTGCTAGAAACAGAGCTGAATAAAGAGCAGCGTGACTATGCCGAACTGATTCAGCAAAGCGGAGAGTCCCTTCTGGAACTGATCAACGAAATTCTTGATCTATCAAAAATTGAGGCAGGGAAAATGACCCTTGACTCAGTACCCTTCAATTTAAAGAACACCTGTGATCAAATTGTCAGAATCCTGCAGTCGCGAATTCAGACTAAGAACCTAGAGTTCAACTTCTCTATAAATCCGGAACTTCCCCCAAGCTTTGTTGGCGATCCAGCCCGAATTCGCCAGATACTGTTTAACCTCCTTGGAAACGCCATCAAATTCACGGAGAATGGGAGCGTCGCTCTCAGTATCGGCATTGTGAAAACAAACGAACCGAAAGACTACTCACCAGGCAAGATCCTCCGCCTGCTTATTGAGGTGAATGATACGGGCATTGGCATCGCGACCGATCAGCTTGCCAAGATCTTTGAAAACTTTACTCAAGCCGACTCATCGACAACCCGTCAATTTGGCGGCACAGGTCTAGGCTTGGCTATCTCACGCCAGCTGGTCGGTCTAATGAACGGTTCAATCACGGCAACGAGCGAACTCAAGAAAGGCACGACGTTTTCAGTTGAGCTCCCCTTAGAGATCGCTGCAATCTAGGGGAAAACTCAATCCGCAGTATGCAACTCATTCTCACAAGCATCGCCATCGTCGTCGCTGGCTTGGGACTCGTCTTGGCGACCCTCAGAATTCAATCGACCAATAAAGCGATCGCCGGCGTTTGGCCAGATTGGGAAGGCCTTAAGAGCCCGGTCCCGTTTTGGCTACTACTCGGGGTCGCAGCGATTCTTAGCCTCGCTGCAGGAGTCCTCACCGTGCAGGAACAGGGAGCAAAGAATTCGACCGTTTCAACCCCGTCCGAAATTCAAGCTTCATCTAGAATTGAGGAGCTAGAAACTCAAATCGCCCAACTCAACGACCGTCTCGCTGCGACAAATCGGTCCAAGAAACTCGCCGAAGCAACGAAAGCTGCGAATGTCTCAAAGCAGGAAAACGCCCCTAAAGACTCAGAATTAGCATCCGGCGATCTCCTCGAATCCGCCCAGAACCCAGATGACGTCCCCGCTTCGGTGCAGGCACCACGGCTTACCGTGGATCCACGAATCGATTCGCTAAGCCGGGGAGTTATCAAATCGCTGATCTCAGGATCAGTCAAACCTCTGGAACCAATCGCCCATCAAACACTCTTGGACCAATTCACCATCAATCCCTTCAATTTCTCAAAACTACAGTTCGGACTGAAAGATCGACTCGAAGAAGGCTACGCCCCTATCTATATCGACTCCCTACGCACCGCCGTTGGCACCAACCACATCTGGAAAATTCAAACCAAGAAACCAGGACCAGACATCCTTGAGCAAATTACGACGGCTGATGGGAAGGTCCTCGGATTCCGCTTCGACGGTCTCTACTAGCCCGATTCAACCACATTCCAGACCAGCTATGGAATAAACGAGCCGATCGTCAGCTTGGTTTAATAAACGGATCGGCCCTCAGTCTTCGTTCTTTCCCTCCGTCTCAATGACGGCCTCAAGTAATCGCAATTCCGCCACTGTGCCCATAAACACCCATCAGCCAGCGCCGACAAAGAGATTGACCTAACACGAAGTTTCGCCTTTTATTGCCGGGATCCAATTTAGACCTAACTTATCGGGTAAAAGATGAATAATAATATGATTCCAACCATGAAACGCCCCAAAAAGCTGGCGTTTACTCTCATTGAGTTGCTGGTAGTGATTGCCATTATCGCAATCTTGGCCGGTATGTTGTTGCCAGCGCTCTCAAAGGCAAAGGATAAGGCGCAAAACACGATCGACTTCAACAATACGAAGCAGATCATGCTCGCCATGACAATGTACACCGGTGACAACGAGGAACATATGCCGCATCCAAGTTGGGGAGGTAACGGTGGTGGACCAGACAACTGGGCCTACGACACCGATATCATGCCGCAATTCGCTGCTCCGGTCACGTTCAACGGACTAGAAGCCCAACTCGCAGGTCAGCGAGAAGCATTTGAGGCCGGCCAACTTGCCACCTACCTTGGAAACGCCTGGAAGGTCATGATTTGCCCTAAGGACAACACTGAGTCACGAGGAACCAAACGTTCAAAATATCTTGCTCGCCCCATCAAGGTGACCAGCTATACCTGGAACGGAAGCTTCAGTGGATTGACCAGTCAGCTTCCCAACGGAGCCACCTACAAGGTTACTGACTTTGCGCCAAGTGTTATCGTTCAATGGGAAACCGATGAAAATGATCCTTTCTACTTCAACGATGCTGGGAATCAACCTCACGAAGGAATCTCACAACGACACGGTGGCCCCCCAACCAGCAGCAATACCGTTGACGTCGGCGGACGTTCCGGCGTTGGCACTGTGATGGGCAGCGCTCAGAACCTCACCTTCCAAAAATTCTACGAGATGGTCGGCCCACGTGGTGGACTCAATGTGCCATTGCGCATTCCTCCTCCAAACGATCTCTACGCAGTGCCTGGTAAGCCAAACGGCGGTTACTAATTAATGGTCTTAAACCCGCGTTTTTTGGAAACAATATGACTACCAAAAATAAGTGGAACTCACTGCTATCGCTTACCTGTGCCTCTGTCATGATTGGTTGCGGCGGCGGCGAAGATGAGATCACAGTAAAACCGATTGATACGAGCACCGTCGAAGCCTCAACTGCCCCGACCCAAGCGAAGAAAAAGAGAAAATCTTATTCTCTCGTTGGAAAAATCGATGCGGCGCTCGATAAAGGAGATTATATGTCGGCGACCGATGCTGTGCTCCAGGGTAATTCTGACGATCCTTCCGAGGCTCGGGAGAACATGCTCCGGGTGCAAGACGCCATTGCCGATGGCATGGCGAGCGGTGATCCTGCTGCTATCAAAGCGTGGAATACAATGAACAAGGTCAGACTGATGCGACAAGGCGGACGCTAGTCTCGTTGATATCATTCTCGATTCACTATCTCATAAAAAGGACACCCTGATCGGGTGTCCTTTTTTTTGAATCTTCGCTCTAGCTCCTCGGCCTGGTGCCCCTCCCCCCGGGTTAGCCCTCTCAAGAAAAACGAAGTCTACTCAGTCTCTTATCACTGCATCCATGCCCCCTTTTCACCTGCACGCCAAACTTAGAGCCAGTTCGGCCGCCTGCCAGAAGACTATCGAATCACTTTATAATCGCTGCGAACCTCTCGCATGACTTCGGCACGTCGATTTCTAACGAATCGTTGCATCGCTCCCAGCTTGCCTCTAAACCTTCGTTGCTCTCGATTCACGTAGGGTTCCAACATCGCCCCCAATCGATCCATCTCAGCGATTAAGACAGCCTCGTCCCAATGCTCATCAAGCATTTGAGCAATCGTACGACCATACCGGTCGCGTTCACTCCGAAAGCGCCAAAGGTGAGCCGCAACTGCTCCACGATTCTTCACCGACTTCGGCAGGCCATCGGTTCGGTGAATCATGCTATCATTCGTGAAAAGAGAATCGGCGCCCCACGGCATAAAATGCATCTTCTCGCTCTTAGGATTGAGATAGACAAAGTAGTTGTTTCGGTTGCCTGAGTAACCATCCCAAAACCCCAGGAGCCCCTCAATCGCCCAAAACTTGTAGAAAGCATCCAAATCGATATGGGAGGCAAGCGCATCAATCTTACCTCGTGATTCGAGCTGCAGCGCGGCAGTAATGAGCATATCGGAACTCTCTCGACTATTATTAAAGCCTTGAACCGCGAGAACGTTCTTTCCTTCTTTCAGCTTGTCCCAGTGATCTTGAATTTGAAAAGCGCTCAGCCCACCAGAGGCTTCGTGGGAATCGGTTGCCATACTGTTCCACTGAACACTTCGAGGCGCATTGACACTCATGATCAACTCGCCATTCAAGTAGGCAACAAAGCCATCATCGTAGCGCATTCGGAGGGTCAGCACCCCTTCATCCTTGAGCCCCCGCAGACTCGGCACATCGAAGGAGATGCGAAGATAGGCCGATGATCGTTGATGATGCATCAGGTCCTTGAAATCGAATGACTTATCAATGTAGGGCTCATAGCCGCGACTCGCTTCGTACCCCATCCCGTTGATCCCACTCGCCCAATCGGAATCATCAAACTCGGGACTCATCCATACCTGCTGAATCCGACCATCACGCGGCACCATCGCGCGAGCCTGGGCCTTTGGGGAAACCAGAAAGCGCCCCTGCGATTGAAGGGCTTCGGTGATCGCCACGATCTTCGTCCGCCCGGGAGCATCCTTCCCGGTCTTGAGCTCCAGACTCTTTTCCCAACCCGGCTCAAAATCAACCGCGGTCCCTTCGTATAAAGTTCCTTCCGCACTACCGAACTCTCGCTTGAGGAGTGGTTCTCTCACGGTTTCGACATGCGAGTAGACCCCCAGGTTTTCTCCATTCACCGTCACCCGCGCGAAGGCACAACGGGGCGCAGGAGATCCCGCACGATTGAACAGGGCATAGGTCATATACTGGCTAACCAAGCCAGTATCCTGACGATTGTTATTGAACGTTAAGGAGCTCAATCCACCAAGGTTCGCCCCGGAAATCGTGTGGTTGAGCTTTACCTTAAGCGAAGGACGAGTGTGGCTGAGGGAGCCTATGAAACCCTTTTTTCGAAGGCCCACATTGGGATAGGAAACACCATCAATCGTCACATCGGCGTTGAAGTAGCTGAAAGGACTGGGCATTGGGCCGAACTGGCGCTCCCAGATTTTCCCTCGATCACGGGTCTGATAACGCAGCTGATCCCAATCCCGCTTGTCGATCTTGACGGTCACTTCAATCACCCGATTTGAAGGAAAAAGATCATCCAAAGAATGGGATTTCGCTGCTCTTACCGTGTCCGGAACAACAGAGCCCAGCAAAACCCACGCAAGCATCAGTCGAAGGGAATTCATGACCTATTCCTGCGATGATTACCGCCAGAGATCAAGAATTATCGACAACGACAGATTGCCCCCAACCTCGCTTGTTGAACCACGAGCATGCCGCCCGAGAAGAGTCCTATTCGGAAAGAATCTTACGATAGAGCTCAATATAGGCTTGAGCCGTGCGCTCCCAAGAGAAGTCGGCTTCCATAGCCCGTCGCCGGTAGGAACGCAAAGACGCGGGCTTCTTGTAGATTGCCATCCCTCGATAGATACCCTCAAGCACCGCTGCCGAGGTAAAGTCATGAAACTTGACCCCCGTCGCTTTTTCAGTGCTCTCGGCCTCATCAATCACCGAATCACGAAGCCCTCCCGCGGCATGAACGATTGGAATCGTTCCATAGCGAAGACTGTAGAGCTGGTTCAAGCCACAGGGCTCAAAGCGGGACGGCATCATGTAGAAATCGCAAGCCGCCTCAATCCGGTGTGAAAGACCAACGTCATAACCAATCTTCACTTTCACCCGATCCGGAAATCGCTCTTGAAGATCTTGCATCATCCCTTCGAGTTCAGGATCCCCCGAACCTAGCAGTACGAATTGCATCGAATGGTTCAAGGACTGTTGAAGCGCTTCAATCAATAGCGACACACCCTTCTGTTCCACCAAGCGGGAAATCATTCCGAACAATGGAACCTTAGGCTCAACCGGCAATCCCAGGTCTTTTTGCAATTGCTTTTTCTCCTTCGCCTTCCCCGCGATACGGTCGATATTATAGGAGAAGTTTAGGAACTTGTTCTTGGTTGTGTTCCACTCGGCATAGTCCACGCCGTTGAGAATTCCAGACAGTTCATCCTTCCGCTCCGCCAGGACCCCTTCCAAGCCACAACCAAACTCCGGTGTCAATATCTCTGCCGCATAAGCAGGACTTACGGTGCTGACATAATCAGCATACACAATCCCGGCCTTGAGAAAGTTCATCTTCTCATAAAACTCCATCCCTGCGGGCGTGAAGTAACTCGCGTCGAGATTGGCGAGCGAAACCTGACTTGCAGGAAACAGTCCCTGATAAGCGAGATTATGAATCGTGCAAAGCGTTTTAGGGGGCTCCGTTACTGTGCCCTCGGCAAGCGCCTGTCGGAGCATAGCCGGGAACATTGCAACCGGCCAATCGTGGATATGAACCAGATCTGGCTTCCACGAAAGTTCAAAGGTCAGCTTTAGCAGGACCCTCGTTAAAAAGAGAAATCGTTCCGCATTGTCTGCGTAGTCATGACTATGCTCGCCATAAATGCCGCTCCGCTGGAAAAAATGAACGTGTTCGACAAAATAGATGGTAAAATTCTCCGAGGGTTGGAACTCGTAGATTCTCGCCCGCTCAATTCTCGCTCCCAAGGAAACATCAATCGTGCGCTCCGTCCTCTGAATTCCCTCGTACTGCTCTAGTAACCCACGGTAGAGCGGCGTCACCATCCCTACGTGAACCCCGGCCTCTCCGAGATACTTACCCAAAGCGGCAACCATATCCGCCAAGCCCCCAGTTTTCGAGAATGGCTGAATTTCGCTACTGCCGAGTAAGATATTCATCGTAGGATGCTTTTGGGAATCAACGGGGAATCAGTGGGCAGGGATGCGATCCGTTTTCATATAGGCCTGCAAGGGCTCAGGGATAAGGATACTCCCGTCTTTTTGCTGATGGGTCTCAACAAGCGCAACAAACAAGCGTGCCAATGCCGTCCCACTCCCATTGAGAAGATGCGGCAAGACTTTCTTTCCGTCCTTCGTCTTGAAGCGGAGCCCCATTCGACGCGACTGAAAATCCTCGCAATTCGAACAGCTAGACACCTCTAGATAGTCCCCCTGACCGGGCGCCCAAACTTCGATATCATAGGTCTTCGCGCTGCCAAAGCCCATGTCGCCGGTGCAGAGAAGGATCACTCGGTAATGGAGATCAAGCAATTGCAACACCTTTTCCGCATGGCCCACCAAAGTCTCAAGAGCGTCATACCCTTGCTCCGGCGGAACGACTTTGATGAGTTCCACCTTGTCAAATTGATGCACGCGGATCATTCCCCGCGTTCCCACACCTGCCGCCCCTGCTTCAGCTCTAAAACACGGGCTGTAAGCGCAGTAATTGATCGGCAATTCTGCTTCCGCGAGTAATTCTTCACGATGAATATTGGCCACCGGCGCCTCCGCCGTTGGAATCAAGAACAGGTTTCCAAGGCTGCTACCGTCCTCTCCTTCTTGAATCGCATAGGCTTGATCAACAAATTTAGGGAATTGGCCCACCCCTTCCATACAGGCCTTGCTCACCATGAATGGAGGCGAAACCTCGGTGTAGCCATGTTCGGAGGTGTGGAGGTCTAGGAGAAACTGGGTTAGGGCACGTTCTAATCGAGCTCCCCAGTTGGTGTAGAGGAGGAAGCCACTCCCTGACAACTTCGCGCCTCTGGCGAAATCAATCAGTTTGAGCCGCTCACAGAGAGCGACGTGGCTCTCTGGTTCAAAGGTGAAGTTCTTCTTTTCGCCCCACTCCCGAAGCGTTGGATTGTCCGCTTCCGTAGCTCCGATGGTCACTGATTCATGAGGCAAGTTCGGGAGCGTCATCATGAGAGCTCGAGATCGCGTCTCGAGATCAGCAACTTCCTTATCAAGGTCCGAGATGCGATCCCCGATCTCACGGGTCTCTTTCTTCTTCGCCTCCGCTTCTTCAAGTTTTTTCTGCCCCATCAAGGCTCCAATCTCTTTGGAAACCTTGTTTCGTTGCGATTTCAGGCCTTCGACTTCCGTCAGAATCTGTCGCCATCGGGTGTCAATTTCGAGAATCTCGTCGATCTTCGATTCCTCTCCACCACCCCGCGTGGCCAAGCGTTTCCGCACAAAGTCCGCCTGTTCTCGAATCAGCTTAATGTCTAACATCGGCGCATTATATTGAGGCCCTACTTTTGAGCAAGACGGATCCTTTTTTTTGCCCTTTTCAGGCGATTGAGCCTATCCAACGGTGTCGGCCGCATGGCTGGAAGGATCGTTGGACGGCATTCGATTCCGCAGTATCTCCTTCATTTCCGACCGAAAATCAGGCTTCGGACAAAACCATCCAGCGCAGCTAAGGCGCCCGTTCTTCCCAGTCACCGGGAGGACTCGATGCTGGTATTCAGGACCAATCTGAAAGATATGAGCATCCCCAAACTGACTCCCCGAAACCTTCTTCAAGACCCTAAGACTATTGGCATCTCGAATTTCAAATTCTCCTCCCTCAATGGGGGCCGGACTTAAATTCACGCTCAATCCGATCGTTTGATCTTTCTCATCATCGTCGTGCCATGAGTCGTAGTGATCGGGATTCGGAGAAAACTCGTAGACACGCGACCTAAAATAACGAAAGGGCGTCTCCGAGCCCGTGATCGCCTGAATCGCATCAAAAAGGGCATCCTGATTGAGCAACATAAACATTAACCACGCCAAAGGATGCCGCTCATCGAGGGTCAATTCCCGAGCAAAGACTTTCCCTTCAGTGTCCAAGTCAATCCGGGTATAATACTCCAGTTTGTCGATCATCCCCTTGATCCGTTCCTGAACCGGGAGATCGAGAAACTGCTTTAAAAACAGACAGCGAGTCTGGGCAAATTCTTCCCGTGCCGATGCCACATCGATTGAGGAGCCCTCGCTAAGGCCGTGGAAGGAGACTTGAAGCATGCTTGAAATTCCTAAAAACTCGATTCGTCCAAAACCGGCCTCCTCAAACAAGCGAAGCCTCGAAAAGTTACCAAACTGAGGCCCCACATCCAACCCCAAACCCGTCGCCCCAGCAATTCCCTTTAATGCTTTGACGCACTAACCTCATTCGCTTAGCGTTTTTCCCGCTAACGTAGGCCACAAATGATAGGGATCGCAAAGTCAGTTTTTAAAAAGGTTTTTGGCACCAAGAACGATCGAGAGATTAAGAAACTCCAGGTTCTCGTTGATCAAATCAATGAACATGAATCGTCGTTTCAATCGCTCTCGGACGATGAGCTCAGGGCCAAGACATCCGAATGGCAGCAAAAGCTCGGTCAAATCGAGGATAAGGAGCAGCTCGCCGCAGAATTAGAGACCATTCTTCCCGAGGCCTTTGCCGCCGTTAAGAATGCCTGCCGACGGCTCTGTGGCACAGACGTGATGGTCAAAGGCCACCCACTCCCCTGGGAAATGGTGCCTTTCGACGTCCAGCTCATCGGCGGATATGCGCTTCACTCTGGTCGAATCGCTGAAATGGCAACTGGTGAGGGGAAAACGCTCGTCGCAACGCTTCCTGTCTACCTCAACGCGCTCACCGGCCGCGGTGTGCACGTCGTCACGGTCAATGATTATCTCGCTTCTCGCGATAGTGAATGGATGGGAGCTGTTTATAAGTTTCTCGGCCTGACCGTTGGCTGTATTGTCCATGATCAACCCCCTGCCGTCCGACGGGAGCAATATGAGTGCGATATCACCTATGGCACAAACTCGGAATTCGGCTTCGATTATCTCCGTGACAATGGCATGGCGTCTCGCCTCGAGGATCAGGTCCAAGGTCAACACTACTTCGCAATTGTCGATGAGGTGGATTCGATTCTCATTGATGAAGCGCGAACTCCGCTCATCATTAGCGGCCCGGCGGTTGTCAATACCGACAATCGCTATGACCAACTCAAGCCGGCTATCGATGGACTGGTCCAACGCCAAAAACGTCTTGTCCAAGATTATCTGAAGGAAGCCGAGAAGGTTTCCCAAAAACTACGCCCCGAAGATGGCTCAAACCCGGAGGATCCCGACTATTTGAGTCAAGAACTAGGCCTCCTGCTCTACCGAGCCAAATTAGGCGATCCAAAGACGCCTGGGCTGCTCCGTCTTTTAGAGAATCCCGAAAATCTCAAACTGATGAACAAGGCCGAAACCGCCTTGCATACGGATCAGACCAAGAAAGAGCTCTATGCTCAGAAAGAAGAACTCTTCTACGCCATTGAGGAAAAGAGCCACGACGCTGATTTGACTGAAAAAGGGCGCGGATTCTTGAGCCCGAAGGATCCTGACGCGTTCATGATGCCGGATCTCACGGAGACCTATCACGAGATCGATAGCAACGAGTCTCTCGACACGAAGCAGCGCATGGAAGCGAAAGGCCAAGCGCAAAAGGAATTTGAAGCGAAAGCACAGCAGATCCATACCATCTCTCAGCTTCTGAAAGCCTATTGCCTCTACGAAAAGGACGTTCAATATGTCGTCCAGAACAATGAGGTTGTCATCGTCGATGAAAACACTGGGCGCCTAATGACCGGACGTCGCTGGAGTGAAGGATTGCACCAAGCGGTTGAGGCCAAGGAAGGGGTGGAAATCAAGCGCGAGACCCAGACCTACGCCACCATTACCATTCAAAACTATTTCCGCCTCTATACGAAGCTTGCCGGTATGACCGGAACGGCCGAAACAGAGGCTGGCGAGTTTCATGATATCTACGGCCTCGGCGTCCTGGTGATTCCCACCAATCGCCCTATCGCTCGCAAGGATGCCCACGATACCGTCTACAAGACCCGGCGCGAAAAATACAACGCCGTTGTTGATGAGATCAAACGTGTCAACGGTGAAGGCCGTCCTATCCTGGTCGGAACCATTTCGGTCGAGGTCAGTGAGTATATCGCCAAATTGCTCAAGAAGGAGAAGATTGTCCACGCAGTCCTCAACGCAAAATTTCACGAGCAAGAGGCTGAAATCGTTTCTCGTGCCGGAAACAAGGGTGCCGTAACGATCGCAACCAATATGGCAGGTCGCGGAACGGACATTAAGCTTTCTGAGGGCGTCAATGACGTCGGAGGACTCCACGTGATCGGCACCGAACGGCATGAAGCGCGTCGAATTGATCGACAGCTTCGGGGACGTTGTGCCCGCCAAGGAGATAACGGTTCATCGCACTTCTTCATCTCCCTCGAAGACGATCTCATGCGTTTGTTCGGATCCGATCGAATCGGCAAAGTCATGGAACGTGTCGGCCTTGAAGAGGGACAGGAATTGGAGCATCCCCTGCTCAATCGGTCTATCGAAACGGCACAAAAACGGGTCGAGCAACATAATTTTCAAATCCGCAAACGGACGCTTGAGTATGACGATGTCATGAACAAGCAGCGCGAAGTCATCTACGGATTTCGCAATGAGATCATTCGTGCCGAAGACGTCCAGGATCGACTCATGGACATCATGGAAGAAGTGGTGGTCACGAAAGTCGACGAGCATTCCTCTCCGGACGCTGAGCCCGGTGAATGGAACATCCGCGCCCTCACGGATTGGATCAACCTGAATTTTCCTCTCGGCATTCCAGAAGAAGAGATTGTTAAAGCGGCGGAATCCGGGTCGGACCCAGCGGTTCCCGGCTCCATCTTTGATGGCATGAGCCCCGCACAGATTGGGACGGCGACCTTCGTGTCTGACAGCGTTCGCGACGCCTACAAACTCAAAGTTAGCGTTGAGGCAGATGAGGCGCTCAACGGGATCGAGCGCTTCACGATCCTGAGTGCCATCGACAAACTCTGGCAAGAGCATCTCTACAGCATGGACGGCCTCCGAAGCAGCATCGGGTTGCGCGCCTACGGACAACGCGACCCCTTGATCGAGTACAAGAACGAAGCGTTCAAGATCTTCGATGAGTTGATGGTCAACATTAAGTCTGAGATCTGCCACAATATCTTCCGTAGCGCGTCAAGCTTGATGGCCTTTCAGACCTTCCTCTCGAAACTCCCTCAACGGACTGTCCATCAGGACTCCAACGCTTTTGACAACACACCACAAGCAACGCCTGAGAAGAAGGCCAGTAGCGTCGTTAGCGAAGCCAATGAAGCGGTGACACAGACTCAGACTCGCGCCACGCCGGTTCGCACCGGGCCAAAGGTTGGTCGTAACGATCCTTGCCCTTGCGGCAGCGGCAAGAAATACAAACAGTGCTGCGGCAAGATCTGATTGATTTGCCGCGCCGCTAGAGACTGCTAGTGATCGTAGCCAGACCTTGGAAGGACGCTCACGCCCCAAGGTCAGGACCTTGAGACCTGCAGCGCTCAAGGTCCTTAGAAATCAATGCCATGAGGCAGACGAAGCTCAATTTCGTTCTGGGCCCAGCCGGCAGCGGAAAGACCTATCAGTTCATCGAGTCAGTGCGCCAGCACTTGGCTCGAGATTCTGAAGGACTCCCCCTTCTCTTCCTCGCCCCGAAGCAGGCTACGTTTCAAATTGAAGCACAGCTCCTGCGGGACGAAGAATTGGAGGGATTCACTCGACTGCAGATCCTTTCATTCCCTCGGCTCGCCGAGTATGTCTTGAGCGAGTTCGCCCCGGATCAGACCCAGATTCTCAGCGAGGACGGGAGACTCATGATTCTCCGCTCGCTCCTGGGACGGCACGCCGATGAACTGAGAGCGTTCAAGTCCGTCGCAAATTTCCCGTCCTTTGCCGATGAGATCAGTTCACTCTTAGTCGACCTCCAACGCCATCACATCGACGCCTCGTTCTTAAGAAAACTGCTCTTACGATCGGACCTACCCAAGCCTCTGGCGAACAAGCTCCACGATCTTGCCTTGATTGCCGCCCGCTATCGCGAATGGCTCGCACAGTCCAATTTGAAGGATGCTGAATTCCTACTCGACCTCGCCACCACTCAGCTCAAGCAACTTTCCTCAGCAACGGCCCTGGCAAACAGGTTTTTCATCCAAGAACTCTGGCTCGATGGTTTCGCAGAAATGA
Organism: uncultured Verrucomicrobiota bacterium; assembly: GCA_913061285.1. Lineage (GTDB taxonomy): Bacteria > Verrucomicrobiota > Verrucomicrobiia > Limisphaerales > AAA164-E04 > UBA2970. Next base: position 24,413 of record CAJXVR010000035.1, read on the forward strand.
CGCCCCAGGAGCTCGCTCTTCTGACAGCGATTATCCCTCATTGTCAAACGGCAAATCTGGCCTACTGCGTCGATCCCGAGCAACTCAACCCCAGTTCCTGGCTCAATCTCTGGACCGCCACGAGTGAGGCCTTTCATCGCTGTGAACATCAAGTCACGCACTTGGATTCCGTCGACTCAACCCGCGTCCTTCTAAAGCGCCGTCCCGAGATCAGTCGCTTCCAAAACAGCCAAGAGTTGCAGCACCTTGAAGCGAATTGGGCAACGCCTAAGCCCTTTCGAGCAGAGTCAACCGAGGGAGCAGGCGACCTCGAAATCGTCCAATGTCAGAGCCGCGAGGACGAAGTCATTCACGCGGCCCGACGCATCTTGGAGGCCGCGCGAGACAAGAAGACTCGTTTCCGTGATATCGCCGTCTACGTCCGGCACCTTGAGGACTACGCCACTGAGATCAAACAGATCTTCAACCGCTACGAGATTCCTCACTTCATTGATCAACGAGAATCTATCAACCATCATCCCGCGATTGTTCTCACCCGCTGCGCCCTACGGCTAGCAGCCTTTCATTGGCGCACGGACGACTTCATCGCGGCGCTCAAGACTCAACTCATCACGCCAGCCCTGGATCAAGTTCACGAGCTTGAAAACGCCGCCATCGAACACGGCTGGGAAGGGACTCAATGGCAGCGTTCGATTGAGGCAGATGACCAGCGCCTCCGTCACCTCGAATCCTTTCGCCGCCAAGTGATCCGCCCCTTCACGGCATTCACCAACGCGCTCACTGATTCAGCCACCAGCAACAAACCGCAGATTTCCGGACTGCGTCTCATTGAGCTCCTTCGAACGTTCTGGGAGAGCAGCAACCTTCAGGCATCCTTGGAACAATGGGAACGGGACGAAGACACAGCATCGGGAGAGTACGCTCATTCGCCAAAAGCCATCCATTCCGGCGTCTGGGAGGAACTTCAGATTTGGGCTGAGAATGTCGAACTAGCCTTTGCGGACACACACCGACCGCTTCGAGATTGGCTTCCCATCCTCGAAGCAGGGCTCACTCACTTGACCGTTGGCGTTATTCCGCCGACCACAGATCAAGTCATCATTGGAAGCGTCGATCGCAGCCGAAGCCCCAATATGAGCCTCGCTCTCGTCTTAGGCCTCAACGAAGGCGTCTTTCCCGATCTCCCGAAGCCACACCCTATCTTGACCGAACCAGAACGCCAATTGTTAGGGCCGCAATTCGACAACCTCGTCCCTCCAGTCAAACGGGCCTTGGCCACCGAACGCTTTTACGCCTACATCGCCTGCACCCGTGCCACTCACTCGCTGATTGTTTCTTACGCTACGCAGACCGCCGATGGGAATCCTCTCACTCCATCCTCCATCGTCACCCACCTTCAACGCCTCTTGCCTGACGCCACACAGTCTCGATTCTCGAAACAAAGTCCGCTCAAAGACACTCAGCATGTGAGCGAACTGATGCCGCCCTTGTTTGCTCAGATGGCAAGTCAAGGTCAAGTCCCTAAATGGGCTCAATGGATCGAATTTCTCAAGCCAAACGACTGGAGCGATCCGAAGTATCAAGCAAATCGTTCTGAACCTAATACAATAGCGCCCGCACTCGCGCGCCAACTCTATACCAATGAGGAAGCCATCTTCCCGACCTCGGTATCGCGCCTCGAACAATTCGCTGCGTGTCCGTTTCGATTCTTCATTCACTCTGGACTCCGCGCCGATGAACGCCAAGAATTTCAGATCGATCAGAAGCGCATCGGAAGTTTCCAGCATCTCATCCTAGAAACCTTTCACAATGAGATTGAGGCTACTGGGCAGACTTGGCGGCAGGTTCCGCCGACCGATGCTTGCAATAGGATTGAACGAATCGCACTGCGGGCTGCGAAAGATTTCAATCACGGCATCTTCATCAACTCCGCAGAGGCCCTATTCTCACTGGAATCGATCATCCAACGCCTTCAAGAATTCATTCGAATTCTTATCGAATGGATGGCTCAGTATGAATTCGACCCGAAAGTGGTCGAACTCGGTTTTGGTGGCAAGAGCGATAGCATCGGACCGTGGATGGTTCCGATCGATCAGGGTCAAATGGCCTTCGTCGGAAAAATCGATCGACTTGATGTCTGCCAGGATGATGAATCTCCCGGCGCTAATGCGGTCATTATCGACTACAAATCTAGCGGAAAGAAACTTGATCCCGTCCTTCTCTATCACGGAGTTCAACTCCAGCTCCTAGCCTATCTGAATGTCGTATCGCAACTCCCGAAGATCGGGGAACAACTCGAGACCGGGCCGCTCTATCCAGCGGGGGTCTTCTTCGTCCCACTCAAAGGCTACTCACCCCGTCAACCCACCCGCGATCTCGCCAGACTGAGCCACAATGACGAACGTCCCTCAGCCTTTCAACACATCGGTTGCTTCGATATCGCAAGCCTGCGCCAGCTCGACAATCGGTCCGGCTGCTCCAAAGGCGATCAATTTCAGTATCAGCTAAAACGGGACGGCACCCCCAAGAAAACCGCCTGGCATGTCATGTCCACAGCCGTTTTCCGATCGACTATGGAGCGCACCGAAACGTCTATCCAGGTTATGGGGAATCGAATCCTAGCCGGAGAAATCGGAGTGGATCCCTATCAACATCGCGGTCAAACTGCCTGCCTCTACTGTCCCTATGCGTCCGTTTGTCGCATTGATCCGGCCGAACACCCCTTTCGCACCCTCGCTATCCCAGACGAGGAACCAACGCCAGCATGAGCGTCACCGAAAGCCAACAAAAAGCCATCTCAGCTGAGGGAAACGTCTTGGTACTGGCAGGAGCAGGCACCGGCAAGACCCGAACCATGGTTGCCCGCTGCCTAGATCGAGTGTTCCGCGCGGACAACCCGGTAGATCTCGATCGAATCCTCATGGTTACCTTCACCGAGGCGGCGGCGGCGGAGATGAAACAACGGATAGGATCAGCGCTTCGCGCCCAACTTGAGAAAGCGAGCGAGCCGGCACGAGTCGACGAACAGATCGCCCTTCTCGACACGGCTAAGATTGGCACTCTGCACAGTTTCGCCCTTGAGATCATCCGCGAGTTCTCGCATAAACTCGATCTCAGCACCGGACTACGCGTGCTTTCGTCAGAGGAAAGCTACCGACTCGCTGAATCGGCACTCGCAGAGATCTTTGACCAGCACTACGAGAATCGCCATTCAAGCTCACAAGCACTTTGCGCCGAAATCCGACAGGTGACCCAGGGCAACGACCGACCGCTCCGTTCCCTCATCTTTCGGATCTATCAGTACGTCCAGTCCCTGCCCAACCCACAGACCTGGATCAACACCCAAATCCGCCGAAACCAAAGCGACGAACCAAGGCTTTGGAAAGAATGGTTTCTCAAGACACTTCCAGATTGGATCGATGAATGGCGAACACTCATCGACGACAGCAAAGGCGAATGTGCCAATCTTCAGATCTGCTCAGATGCGATCGAGGCACTGAGAGTGATAATCGCGGAAAACGGCATAAAAGACGCTTCCGAGCAACAGAGAGAAATTGCTCAGGCCCTCCATCGAGCCGCTGCCGCCGATCTCGAGTGGCCGCGGGGAACCAAGACAAAGTTTCGAAAACCACTCGAGGGCTTCTTCAATGACTTGCAATTCCTGACCTCACTGCTCCTGCCCGAATCAGACGGTATCACCGATCCCATGAAAGAAGACTGGGAACGAAGCCGTTCCTGGAATCTTCATCTCCTTCAACTCACCCAAGAATTTACTCAGCGCTATGCCGCTCAGAAATCGCACATCGAGGGACTCGATTTCCAAGATCTCGAACAACAACTCCTCACCCTCCTGTACAACCCTGAGCGCACCGAGCACTCAGTCCTCGCTCAAGAAATTCAAAAACGATTCGACTACGTCTTTGTCGACGAATATCAGGATATCAATGGAGCACAAGACGCGATCGTCTCTGCCGTTAGCCGAAGCGGCCCCGAATCCAATCTCTTCATCGTCGGCGATGTCAAACAAAGCATCTATCGTTTCAGGCGAGCGAATCCTGACATCCTCAAGCGACACGAAGCCCATTGGCACGAGACCGCTCACCCAGCCACTAAAGTCTACCTCCAGGCAAATTTCAGAAGCGATCCCCTGCTCTTAAACTACGTCAACGAGTTCTGCACACATCTCGCAGCCAATGTCTCGGGATTTGACTACGACGAGAACGCCCAACTCCAAGCTGGTCGAACGAAGAATGAACCGGATGAAAAACCTACGTTCAAGGTAGCCACTGAGTTGCATCTCCTACTGAAGGAAGGACTTAAGGGAAGCCTCCTTCCCCCCCTAGAAGCCGAAGTCCACATCATTGCACAACGAATTCGCACCTTCATCGACAACCGAACAACAGTTCTCGATTCCGAATCAAATGAGGAACGCCCACTTGAGTGGTCCGATTTCGCAATACTTCTAAGATCGGTCTCGGATCGCCCCCGCACCTTCGCCCGAATCTTTTCCACCTACGGCATCCCGATCCAAGCTTCCCCTGGTTCCTTTTTTGAATTCCCAGAGATTGCTGACCTCATAGCCTTGCTCAAAGTAATCGACAATCCCCTGCAAGACATTCCTCTACTTGCGCTCCTCAGATCCCCATTTTTCGGATTCACACCGAATGAATTGGCGCTTGTTCGTCTGGCCAAACCTCGCGGGTATTTTTGGCAGGCTTTGATTCAGTTCAACCATTCGCCTCAGAGTATTGTCGAATCACTCGTTGAAACAACGTCTTTGGATGCTGAAACGGCCAACGAATGGATCGAATCCACCAAAGAGAAAATACAGCACCTGCTCACGAACTACCAACGATGGATGCATGCACGCAGGACCGATTCTATTGCCGCTCAAATCGAAGAAGTGTTAGCGACTGGATACTATGTGGAATGCATTGCTAGCCTCGCTCCCAATCGAAACCCTCGGACACAGATTCGCCAGCTCCTACAGCTGATACGAGAATTCGAGCAACAACCCGACGCCAGCCTGACCCATTTTCTCCGTTGGATCGATGCCTTGATCGAATCGGACCATGAAATAGAACCACTCCCGGAAGACGCAAGCAATGCGGTACAGCTCATGAGCATTCATAAGAGCAAGGGCCTCGAGTTCCCCATCGTGATCATGGCCGATCTTGCCAAGCGATTTAATCTCACAGACCTCAGCCAACAACTCATCATCGACGAATCCTACGGATTGTGCCCGATCCTGCATTTGCCAAACACGGCTGAAACCTACCCCTCGCTCCCGCACTGGTTATGCCAGAAAGAACATCGAAAACAACTCATCGACGAAGAAGCGCGCCTACTTTACGTCGGACTAACTCGAGCAAAGGAACATCTTATTCTCGTTGGAGAAACTAGCGGGAAACAACTCGACGAAACCTGGCCTAACATCCCGGAAGCGTTCCCAGCAAATACCAATCCATCTCGCTCCAGCTCTTTTCTTGATTGGCTCGGACCCTGGACCGTCGTTCAGGATCTCTATCGAAACGAGGCCGACGCTTCATCCGAGAACCAACTCAAGAGCGCCGTGATTATCCATCACGAAGCCCCGTCAACCGAAGAGGCAGATAACAAAGCCAGCAATGCGCCTCAAACGGAATCCCAACTTACTGAATCAGAAGCCGCCTTTCTCAACACCCGCCTAGCCACCGATTATATCTATCTGGGAGCGACCAGCCAACGGGCTAAAGGATCAATATCGGCGCTCGAACGCCTTTCACGGGTCGAGCCTTCCAGCGTCCCCTTTCCTTCGACAAGCAGCGCCACATTTGAATCCAAGCCTGACTCGAACGAGCTCGCCTCGCGAGGGGGCCATGGTAAGAGAGCCGGATTAGCCTACCACCGTGTATTTCAGTTTCTGCCTCCTGCCCTTGGAGCCAAGATCGGAACGGTCGTTCAAGAATTCCGCAGTCTTGAAGAACAAGGCATCCTTTCACCTGAAGAACGGGCCTTGATCAGGCCGGAACCAATCGTAGAGTTTTGGACCTCTAAGGTAGGGAAAGCGATTCGGGAGCAAGCCGACCGTATGCACCGAGAACTGCCCTTCACCGCCCGCTTCACTGTTAAAGAACTTCGCAATCTAGGCTTCGCCGTGACAGAAGATCCGAATTCTGATCAAGAAACCATCATCCTTCAGGGCGTCGTCGATCTAGCGGTGATTATCGCGGATCAGATATGGGTGCTCGACTTCAAGTCAGAACAGATGAAGCTTGAGGAAGTCGAAGAACGAACCAGGCATCATGCCGAACAATTGGCCGTCTACAACCTCGCCCTTGAAAAGATCTACCAACGGCCCGTCACCCATTCTTGGATTCACTTCCTTCACCCCGCAGTGACCGTCGATCTCAAAACAGCCACCTAGTAAAAAAAGCCCACTCCGGAACCCGACTCACAAATCGCTCAGCAGATCAAAAAAGGCGGTTCCAGATCACCAAGTGATCCAAAACCGCCTAAAACTATCGACACATTCGCCGAAGGCTCAGCGCGACCTCAATCTCGCACCTAACAAGAACCTAGCCTAAGCAATTGCCGCGGTCTGGGTTCCGGCGCTCGCGCTGCTCAGAGGCAACGTGGCCTCAACTTTCGCAATCGTCGCTTCTGGCGTTAAGCCATATTTCTCCCGCAGCTCACCCACTGAGCTGGCATGCTCGATGAACTGATCAGGCCAACCAATACGCACAACAGGGGTCGAAATCTGACGATCACCGAAAAGTTCATTAACAATGCTGCCATACCCCCCTGGGAGCACATGATCTTCCAAGGTCACCACAAGATCGGAAGCCTTGCCAAAGAACTCCGTCGTATTCTCATCGATCGGCTTAGTAAATCGTGGATTAATGACCGCAACATCATACCCCTTAGCGGCCAATTGCGTCGCCACATCACGAGCCATGCGATTCAAATTCCCTAAGCCAAAGAGAGACACCTTCGGTTTCCCATTATTCTCAAACTGGCGAACGATTTCAGCCTGTCCAACATCTAGGAGTTTCGGCGTCTCTTTGATTGCCACACCCTCCGCAGCACCACGAGGGTAGCGAATAAACGTCGGATGCTTCTCATGAGTCGCGGTGAACATCATATCCACCAACTCATCTTCATCCTTAGGTGCCATCGCAATAATGTTCGGCACACATCGAAGGAAGGAAATATCAAACATCCCATGATGCGTTGGGCCGTCCTGAGGCGACAATCCGGCCCGGTCCATACAGAAAAGCACCGGCAGGTCTTGGAGGGCAGCATCATGGATAATGCAGTCGTAAGCTCGCTGTAAGAAGGTCGAATAAATCGCACACACCGGATGAAAGCCCATCACAGCCATCCCGCAAGCGAAGATAGCTGCATGTTCTTCAGCGATTCCGACATCGTAATAGCGATCCGGCATCTCCTTCTCCAGAATTTTGAGCCCCGTGCCACTAGGCATTGCAGCGGTGATTCCCACAACCGTCGAGTCCTTCTTGCAAAGGTTGACCATCGTCTGACCAAAGACATCCTGCCAGGCTGGAGGGCCGCTGGATTTCTTGATCGCAGCTCCGGTCTTCACATCATAAGGACCGACCCCGTGTAGCTTCTCCGGATGCTGAACAGCGGCATCGTAGCCTTTGCCCTTTTTGGTCAGAACATGCAAGACGATCGGTTGATCACAGGTCTTGGCATATTCGAGCGCTCCGATCAGCATTGGAAGATCGTGGCCATCGAGCGGGCCAAGATAGCGCATCCCCATTTCCTCAAAGATCACACTATTACCAAACCCGCCTCGTCCGTCGTGATCCTCTTTATTATCCGATTCCTTCAGAACGATATCTGAAACCGTTCCTTTCAAAATCTCCTCAGCCCGATGGCCCAATTTTACCGCGAGCTCACCTTTAGGAAGGCGCTTCAGAAGTTTTTCAAAATCCCGTTGTAAGCGGGAATAAGAAGGATGAGTGATCAGTTTATTGAGGTAACTAGCGATCGCTCCAACGTTCTTGGCAATACTCCACTCGTTATCATTCAAGATCCCGATAAACTTCGGGGTCGTCTCAGCGATATTATTGAGCGCCTCAAAGGAAATACCATTGGTGAGCGCCGCATCTCCGAAGATGGAAACCACATGCTCATCCGTACCGAGTCGATCTCGTCCTGCGGCAATCCCGAGCGCCGCAGAGAGCGCCGTGCCGGCGTGCGCTGCGCCATAGCAATCGTGCTCGCTTTCAGAACGCAAAGCGAAGCCATTCAAGCCGTCCGTGGAACGGATCGTATGAAAGCGGTCCTTGCGTCCCGTTAAGATCTTATGGACATAGGTTTGGTGACTGACATCCCAGACAAACTTATCATGGGGCGTGTCAAAACAACGGTGCAGAGCAATGGATAGCTCCACCACACCCAAATTTGGGCCCAAGTGTCCCCCATTCTTTGCCAGCGTCTGAATCAAATCCTCACGGATTTCACTCGCCAATTGATTAAGCTGATCCAACGTCAGCTTCTTGACGTGATCTGGACTATCTACCATATCGAGAAATCGACTCATAAAAACCGCCAATTATTCGGAATCCTGGTCAAGTGTCAACGGTTTCAGCGAAAACTCCCCTTCCAGCGTTTCTTCCAGTGCCTTTATTTTAACCTCAGCTTCGGCCAGTTTATCCAAGCAGACCTTACGCAAACGCATGCCCTCCTCGTAATGACCAATCAATTTTTCGAGAGCAAGATCGCCCCCTTCCATCCCCGCAACAATCCCCTCAAGACGTTCCAAAGCCTCCTCATAGGAAAGTTTCGAAAAATCCTCAGCAGCCGTCTTCGTGGTCTCTGCTTTCTTCGGCACGCCCAAAAAGTAACCCAAGAACCGAGCTCAGTCGAGGGACGAATCCCGAGAGTCGCATCCCGAGCGGATAAACAACCGGCTCACCAAAACTTTCGTCCCTCCACCACAAAATCACTTGCCACCCCCATCGAACATCGCTAACTTCCCCTCCCTCAGGGCGCACCCGTAGCTCAATTGGATAGAGCATCTGACTACGAATCAGAAGGTTACACGTTCAAGTCGTGTCGGGTGTACCACTTTTCACAAGAACGGCTCCAAGAGATGGCTAACATCCCTTTCTCGAGACTTCCGTTTCCAACCCCACTCTGTGATCAAAAACCTTGATCACGAACGAAAGAAAACCTTGGCAAGATTACGTAACAAGACCGCATCCAAAGGACCACTCGTTGAACGAGTGCTTGAGGACGGAACAATCATCATTGGTCGCATCGCCAAGACGACAATTACGGCGTCTGCCGAGACAACACCTCCCGAGCCCCCACAAAACACCGAACACGGACCAGTCCGGGGACGCATCGTAAAACGACGCCTCCCGAATGGGGACTTCATATACGGCCGAATCGCGTCCAAGAAATAGTAATCCCCAAAATGATTGGGAAATCCATTCTTCACGGACCTCTCGTTTTTCGAGATCACAACGCTGAGTGTTGCCTTCGAGGCGCCAGTTTCTAAATTTCCTAGCGCCGTCCCCTCGGCACTCTATGAACCTCATCATTTTGAAATCTCTCGTGCTAGTCGGCCCATCCCACAATCATTGACCAGGAACGCCTGTGTTTCGGTCAGAATCGGTCGCAACAAGAGATCGAATCCTTTGGCACGTATGCTTTGCTATGCGCTAAGAGCTCCAAGCACGCGCCCATATGACGCAACTGCTTGAGTGCTTTCGATCACTAAGATAAATAGGTTCCCTAAAGCATTGCCACTCCGGGCCAAGTAGAAAACGCCTCGTCTTCTTCATCCAGTTGCAGACGAAAGAATCTCCCTTCATTTTCAGGGATCGGTAGCTTTACCGAGGCGAAATCTGTCCCGACAACAGCCTGCACATCGACGAAATCTCAGACCTACGAGTCTATCGAGCTGGCAGATTCGGGGTAAAAACCTACCGGATCTGTGGACCAGCTCAGCACAACATTCAATCCTGATCGTCTCAGGGTAAGAACCGGGAGCTCAATCGTAAAAGGGGTTAGCCCCCGGAATGTGATACTTCTTAGTTCTCGGATAAATGTTCCCACTCCTCAACGTCAACCAAATCGCACAACCTCATTGAGAAGTAAAGTAGCGTTTTCCTGGGACAACCCCCTTTCAGAACCGTCATAGCTTGTCGACCGCACGCGAGACCCGCTTCTGCGCCGTGTCATCGCTGACGCCGAGCTGAGCGCCCATGTCAGCAAAACTTTTTTGACCAAAGAAGCGCAAAACGACAGCATCCCGATCTTTGAGATTGAGTGACTCCAGTCCTTCATCCAACAAAGGCCAGAGTGTATCGACAGATTGTGACGTGGATGTTTCTAAGGATTGAAGAGCAGGTACATTGCTTTTCGCTCGCGCTCACCTCGTCGCACATAGGTTCTGACGCACTTTCTTGCCGCCAGAGAGGCGGCTCGATGGAGCCAGGCGGCCATGATCAGGCTCGGGGGACGTCGACTCGCTTTGCGAGCAAGATCCGAAAACACCATCTGAGCAACATCTTTCGCAAGATCATCGTCCCGAGTGATGCGGCGGGACACGCCCCAAACCATGTTGAGGTGTCGATGGACGAGTTCAGCAAAGGCTGCTTCGTTCTGCTCCTCCACATAGAGCCTGAATAGTGTCAGGTCGTTCTTCATGACTGTCATCCTGTTCTGTCTCTTATACACATCTCCGAGCCCACGAG
>CAJXVR010000036.1 GCA_913061285.1 uncultured Verrucomicrobiota bacterium
TCTACACTAGATCGCTCGTCGGCAGCGTCAGATGTGTATAAGAGACAGCCCTTGACGCCCCCCCCTGCCAACAAACAACTGAAGGCCTTGGGATAGTGATCTCTTCCGGTATTCTGATTAATCTTTGGAGTCCGACCAAACTCTGTAGCCAAGACGACCAAGGTCTCATTGAGCAGCCCCCGCCGATCGAGATCTTCCAGTAGCATCCCCAAGGCCTGATCCAATTCCCGTGCCTTATCTCTCACACGGTCAAAATTATTCTGGTGGGTATCCCACCCGCCGGAAGAAACTTCGACAAATCGCACATCCTTTTCCACGAGTCGTCGTGCGAGCAGGCAACCTTGCCCAAAGGCATTATCCCCATAACCCGTTCGGGTCGCTTCAGCTTCACGACTAATGTCAAAGGCGTGTAGATCCTGACTACTCATGAGGTTAATTGCATCACGATAGGCATCGCTGTAAGCCCGAACAGACCGTTGATCGTATCGAGCCTTAAAAACCGCATCGATACGATTGGCGATGCCGAGCCTACGTTGCATTCTGGCCATACTCGTCCCCCGCGGTAATCGGCTATTTTGCAACCCTGCTTCAGGATCACCAATTGGAAGCGGTGCATACTTCGCCTCCATAAACCCCGCGCCCGGATGTCGGCTGTCACCGCCAACGGTCACATAACCCGGCAGGGTTCGATTGAGCTTCCCCGCTAAGCGCATGGTCCAGGCTCCTGTCGAAGGGTGTCGAATCGTTCCTCGCTGCGTGTATCCGGTCCGCATGAAATAGCGTCCACGCTCGTGGGCTCCCTGATTTGAACTCAGGGAACGTATTAGCGAGACCTTATCCATCTGCTTTCCGAGCCGAGCCATGTGCTCACTCAAATGAATCCCATCCGCATTGGTCGCAATCGAGCTCACTGGCCCTCGAACCGTCTCATCAGTCTTGGGATCCAGAGTATCCAAGTGACTCATCCCGCCAGACATGTACAGGTAAATCACCCGCTTGGCGGAACCGGAACTCGCGTTCAGCAAAGCCCTCTGATCTGACGCTTTTGCCAAGGATTGAAAGGCAGGAATCCCAAACCCTACGCCTAAAAACGATTTCGCGAGGTAACGGGCAAAATCCCGGCGAGAGAGATCATCCAAACGATTTACTAGATCTTTCATAGGAGGGAGGACCTATTGAATGAAGGCAAATTGACGCGTGTTCAACAATGCCCAAGTCAGGTCATTGCTTCCTTGTAAAGGATTAGATTGAAGCGCAGGGAGAAGCATCGCTCGCTCATCAGGGCTGGGCAATCGAGACAGGATCGATAGATAAAGCGCATCAAGGAGTTCTGCAGCATTTGAGGACTGCTCAAACATTTCTTGAAAAACAGAATTCGGTTTGCGAAGCATTGTATAGATTGGCCCGTTGAGCAGGGTTAGAATCTGAGGCACGTTTGCTTCATCATTGGCGTTTTCAATCGTCTCGCGATCGGACTGCCCAAACTGGCGGAGAAAGTGCTTGGACGGGGCGGGAGACTGGATTTCAGAGGCTCGAACGAGTTCTGAAGGGATGCCTTCCCAGCGAGGATCCTTGTTCTCACTTCCTTGTTTCCGCCCCGCAGAGCGACCATACCGACTTGAGCCACTGACTTGTCGAAGTTCCTTGCTAATCTTGGTCTGCCGCCGTTTCAACTGTTGGACCGTAAGGTTATTCCGGCTCTTTCCAGCCTTCTTGAGTTGTTTGCGAATTTCCTGCTGTTCGGCGCGAAGTTCTTTTGATCTCTTTTCGATAACGGCCTGTTTTTCCGCAACTTTCAAGATATCGTCGGCATCCATCCCCACCAAGTCTTTGGCTTGTCCGTAACGTTGCCGTTGTGATGGTTTCCCTTTTCGGTGATCAACATCTGCCACCACGAGTCCAACAACAGAATCCCACAGTTGTTCAGCGCTCATTCTCCGAAGCAGCGGTCCCTCAAAGAAGTAGGGATCGCCCTTCGCCCATTCCTCAGTCGCAGCGCTGCGTTGATAGGTCTTGGTGTTGTAGAGAACTCGGAGGTATTCGTTCAGATCAAAATCAAGATCAATCACCAACTGCGCTAAATACTCCATAAGCCCCGGATGAGAGGCCGAGTAACCGTCGCTAAGATCATCCACCGGCTCAATGATTCCGACCCCCATGACTCGTTTCCAAAGGCGGTTCGCAATCACGGTTGCAAATCTAGGATTATCTGAGGAAGTAAGCCACTTGGCATAACTATCCCTCGGGCTATCCCCTCGAGATAGTTCAATCGGATCACCAAAAATTGTATCCGGCTCGACCACCGACTTGGGTTTCGCATCGTCGTATTGATAGTCATCCGGGAGCCGCAGTTTGGATTTCGTCTCGTTGACTCGGTAGCGGAGAGGACGGATCATGTTCCGAGCTACCCGTTTCGTTTCGGGCGAGATCCCATCCCCGGTTTTCTTTCGGTTCAGTTTCCTATACTCCTTGGCAATTTCACGATCGTTGGTCTTAACACCGTAGATGTAGGCCGCCTGCTGGTAATAGTCGATTTGAGTGAACTCATCGTAGGGATGATCATGGCATTGGGCACATACGAGCTGCGTTCCAAGAAACACCTGAAACGTGTTTGCCATATGATCGAGGGGCATGCCGGCATCTCGGAGATAGTAACCGGCAGCTCCATTGTCCCAAATATAGCCCTCCGCGGTGATCAATTCCCGGACCATATCGTCGTAGGGTTTATTCTCGCGAACTGCCGCTTTGATCCAATCAAGATAAGGCGTCCCTGGAGCATTCCTCATTCGAGACTGAATTCTGAGTAAGTCAGCCCAATAGTTGAATTCCCGACTCACATGGCCCTCAGAGCTCAAGAGATCATCAATCAGATCCCTCCTTTTGGTTGCCGATGTGCCACCCAAGAAAGCAGTCGCTTCGTCGAGACTCGGGATGCGACCAACGATATCCAAGTAGACACGCCGAAGGAACACCTGATCCGAAGTGCGCGGATTAGCCACGGTGCCATTTTCTTTCATCGCCGCAGAAATCATCGTGTCGATGCTTTCTACATGCCCTTTGAGTGAAGCCCCGCTGAGACTCCGAGGAGAAAACTTGCTCCGCGAAGACGGTTCCAAGGCGCCTGCAGCCCTCCCATCACTGACAGCGGCTACCGACAAGCAAAGAGCTCCAACCCAGAGCCAATTTTTAAGGTTTAACATCTCTTCGTTTTTCCGTTCAAGGCAGCATTTCCCGTGCTCACCATTGGAATGGCGCAGCCCTTACTACCAAATCTAGACGAACCGTTCTTCCAAACGGATACAACTTAAATTCACGAGCTTCCTCGGAACGAGAGGATCGAGCCTTGCCGAAACTAGCCAGCAACCGTCTGCACAACCCTCGCTTCAGCATGATCTCCAGCCCGCGCGATCAGGAGAATCTTGCTTCCTGCAGCAATATCAACAAGCCCATTGATGGCAAAGCGACCATCTGAAGCACTCCGTCCGCCTCGAATCGGTCGACCGTCTAAGGAAGCTAGCTGAACATCCGCATTTGGGAGAACGCGCACCGGGGGCAGTTTGGAATCAACGGGACGCCCGGTAGACGAGGAACGGTCATGAGCCCTTCCCCCGCCTCTTGGTTCATTGGCTACGCTGTCGACCATGTTCCGAATCGACAAATCAAACAGGGAATCTTCCCCTCTGGTATCAAACGACATTTCCAAGAAATTCCAATAGTAAGGCCCTGTTCGCGGCTTCAAGTCCGGACTTCCATGCTCACTATGATAGAGAGAAATCACTTCCAAGGGCCTACCGTCGTAGTCTTTCATTTTCGGACCGAAGCCCCGAATGACTCGACGTCCCCCACTCCTCCCGATCGGACCAAAGGAACACTCATATAATCGGTGGTCCGAGTTCCTCATGATGCAGCCATTGTGAACATCACCGTAAACAGACACTACCCCTTCGCGACTACTGAGCAATTCGATCACGCGGTCACATCCCGCCTTAACCCAACCAGCATAGTCGGCTGCAACGCGATCGCGTTGCTCAAACTGAGGATACGGCGGTTTCCCGAAGTAACGCCCCATCCAGACCGTATGCAATCCATTCAAGCCCGTGAGGCAAATCATCTTCGAGCTATCCGTCCGGATTATCTCCTGAAGCCAAGCGAATTGCTCCTCGCCCAAGAGGCTTCGAGTCGGATCAGCCCGATCATAGAGCGTGTTGATATGCCCCCAACCTTCATCATCCCACATTTTCGTATCCTGGCTCGAGCGCCAGAGCCGAGAATCAAGAATGAGAAAACTGAAATCACGATTGGGCATTTTCCATCGACGCCAACGCTTGGGATTATCTGTTGGTGAGACCGCCTGATCACCGCTTATCAGATGCTGAACAATCTGAAAATTTCGCCGCATATAATCGCGGTCCTGGCCTAAGCCATCCCGCCAGCGAATCGCCAATTGTTCCGGTCCTTTGACATCGTCCATGCCGTAGTCATGATCCCCAGGGTTAAGTACGTTCCAGTGGCGCATCATTTGCCAGCGGGACGTGGGCCCGCAAATCGAATTTGCAATCACCTTGTAGGCATCATCCGTACTCGGTGGATAGAGCAACAACTCAAGATACCAGATATCATCTTCCCAGACCATCACCTGAAAGTCATAGTCCTCAAGATGTTTGTAGGCACCAAAGGTTGGTTGATCACGATAGTAAAACGCTTCCCCTCGCTTTGAATCCGGAAGTGCAGCCCGTCCACTATGAATCGCATGACAGCTCAATCCGCAAAGCTTGTAAGGGGCCTTGAGCTGTGGCAAACGCCCCACATAATCCCCTTGGACTGGCACATCTCCTACGAATCCGGTTCCGGGACCACTCCCTGCCGTCCCGATTCTCGGATCACTCGTAACATTTTCGCCATCCTTCCAAACCGTGTAATAGAAGGTCTTTTCAGCTGGATTCCCCGGAAGCAGGGCGTCAATGACTGCGGTGCTCCGACGAAATTCGTTGCTAACGATCGACGCCCTTCCAGCAATGCCAAGCGACTCCCACCCTCCCTGAGGATTCGGCGAATCGGCAATACGAATCACGGCTTCGCTGCCGTCACTACGGAAAAGTGAGACAAAGCGAACCTTCCATCCGGCCTCAGTTTCTTCCAGTGTCGAGCCAAGGGCGTAGCAGTTGAGGCACTCGTTAAGGGCCACCTTCAATGCGTGATTTTCCTTAGGGTCGATTTGAAAACTGGCTAGTTCGACATCCAACAAACCGCGAGCAACGATCCCCGTGTATCCCGCGACCCGCGCAGAACTCACATCAGATATCTCCAAAGAAATCTCGCCTCGACTGGAGCTCAAGGCAACGGAACACGTTACCGAATCCCGATTCAAACTCCTCACCCTAAGCTCGAGAGTAGCCGTGTCTCCCGGAAGTAATTCCAAGGGTTTCTTTGAGCGATGAACCTTTCCTTTCTTGCCCCCGTCCCTGCCTTCATGGACGGAAAGATACCCATCATCACTCCACACTGCCGTCCAAACGAGGTCACTTGTTCCGTAGCTATCAAACAGGTTTTGAGCGCCAAAGGCGATTCCGATCAGCCCATAGCCAGATTGATACATTTGCCAATCCTTCGAATCTCCCTCGCGCTGAATTGTTGGGAGCGCTTTAACGGTAAAACGCGTAGAGACCGAATAAGAGGACTCTAGGCGCCAATCTCTGCGATACAGTATTCCATGCGGCAACGATGGATCATAGTCGACAGACATCATCCCCCCGTTTTGCCCATGCGTCTCGTAGTGGAACGGAAATCCGGTTCGCCGGGCACGATCTCCGTAATTTTGAATCCGCCGTCTCAAACGCTTACCGGAAATCTTCCAATATCCGGGATTCAAAGATTCCCACAGATCTCCATGATACCAGGAATCCGCTCGGTCGAATTGATCGACAGTCACATAGCTCGCCGAAACCTCAGCCGATCGCCCCTTTCCAATTAAGTAAGGACCAGCAACGGTCCCTGAGGCAACCGTTTGCAAGAACGTTCGCCGTGGCAATGGATTTCCGCGCTCGCTCGACCTCTTCATTGGTTGACCAGTTGGATTCGTTTTCGAGTACGACAATCGTTTAGGCACCACCGCGACCAATCGCCTTTTTCAACTCATAGAGCTCTCGGGATTTGCTCCGTTTTTCTTTTGCGTCAGACGCCTCAGCCACTTCTTTCTCCAGGCGAGCGATCATTGCTTCAATTTGGGCCGTTGCCTTTTCGGTTTCATCAGCAGACATCTTCATTGCCGCCGTTCCTGTCGTTAGCTCCTTACGTGCTTCGATGAGTTCAGAAAATCCAGTGTCATCCAATGTCGCGACCTCTGGACCCACAAATTTCTCGTAGACGGCTCGCTCTGTATCGGTAAGGGTGCTTTCATACCCGCCACAGGCCGAAAGGCCGAGGCATAGGACGATGAGACTGAGTTGGTACGTGAACGATCGAATGCTCAATTGTTTGGTCATGCAAAGAGTCTAGTTGGGCCGGAATGAACTTCAAGGAATTCTAGTCGGATCCTTTGCCCGCTTTTTAGCAAAGAAGATGCTCGTCTCACGAACCCAGGGGTCCCTAAGATCGATTGAAATCTCGTGAGCACCCGCAAGCATTCTAGAATCACAGACTGGGTAAGAAAGGATCGTCATCGCAGAACGTTTCTTCCGTTCGCGATCCCTTACCGACAAGTCGCCGTCCTGATTCTCTGGGTGATTTCCGGCACGACTGAGCCAGCAAGCGCTCAAGAACTTTCATTTCCGGGCTCAACCGAGGCGCAGGCCCTTTCTCTTCTTCATGAACGATGTTTCTCATGCCACAACGAAGAAGATCGAAAAGGAGGCCTCGTCCTCACTTCGAGAGCAGCCATAGAAAGTGCCAATCAAGAATTTGACCTCCTACGTCCCGGCCAACCGGAGCTCAGCGAACTCATCGCCGTCCTCGCAGCCAATGCGGACCCCCATATGCCCCCCAAAGAACAACTGACGGACGCCGAGATAAAACTCCTCTCAGACTGGGTTAGCGCTGGAGGCAAGTGGGCCACCCCTCCCACATCCACCGAAGCGCGCGCCCCAGCCCTCCCAACCCGAGATCAGCTTTCGCCGCCGGCACCAAGCGAGCTGCCCGTCCTCACGATGGCGCTTTCACCAAGCGAGGAGGAGCTCGCCTTCGGCCGGGGGAACCGACTCATTGTATGCCAGTCACCGCAGAAAAAAGACGCCCGACTGACCCGATTGACCGGACACCGCGACTATGTCCGTTCCCTCGCCTGGAACCCACTGATTGAAAACCGGCTGGTCTCGGGCGGTTACCGACGCATTGTGTATTGGGACACCGAGGTCGAAGAGCCGCTCATCATCCAAGAAACTGGCATCGAGGGGCAAGTGACTGCCCTTTCCTTCTCTACCGATGGCCGCTTATTATATGCCGGAGTCAGTCGCCCTGGCATTTCGGGTGTGATCCATTGTTGGACCATTCCTGGATTTGAAGACCACGTGACCTGGAAAGGGCACCAAGACTCAATCTTCGCTCTCGACGTCTCCTCTGATGGAAGTTTTCTAGCCTCCGCCAGCGGAGACCGCAGCATCGCGTTCTGGGAAACAGACACCTTTGCCCAGCGATCACGCATTGAAGCCCACAGCACGCAAATCATGGCGATCTCCTTCAGTACCGACTGTAGGCGCCTCGTCACCGCGGGAACCGACCACCAATTGCGGGTTTGGGAATGGGCCAAAGGCGATCCACTGTTTCAACTAGGCCGACACAAACAAGGCCTCTTTGCGACCCAATGGAGCGGCGATGGAATGGCCATCGTGGCTGCTGATGAGAGCGGGACAGTCTTCAGATACACCCAGATCGAAGAACACTCCGGCGCAGCAAACGCGAGAGCCGCCAAGGAAAAGAAACTAAAGAAGGTTCTCGGCCCAGTCCAATCGATCGCAACGGACCACACAGGAGGGATCATTTACGTCGGCACTCAAGCAGGCAGTGTCCACATCCTGAACGAAAAAGGGAACACTCTCAACGAGCTCACGCCCTCGAAATAAGACCTTTGAACCGTGCCCTCCGCCTAACCATCGGAATTGAGATTGTTTCTTTAGAAAAAACTGATATTTTCGGCAGTCTGAAAAGACTGCAAAACCGCCCGATCTCAGTCAAAACCCCCATGAGTCCACCGCTGCCAATGAATCCTTATTCGCTCGCCAAAAGAATGGCCCGTCTTCTTGAGCGTTCCGTGATATCCATGGCATTTCTACCATTGGGAATTTCGGTCCTCACAAGCGAGCTCCCGATCTCGACCACCCCCAATACAATCTCTGACATAAAATCGATCGAAGTCATTCCCCAAACGCTCACTCTCAAATTGGGTGACGGCTCCGAAACCTTCGTGGTCTCTGCGATCGATAAGGATGGAATTCGCAGAGATGTTACGAGCGATTTCCTCCTCGAGTCCAACGACATCATTGAGCGGGTAGGCATCTATCAAATTCGCGGGAAATCACCTGGATCAGCCACCCTAAGCGGAACCTGGAACAACCATCGAATTGCCTTCACGACAAGTGTAAGCGAGGAGACCGATCCGGCCCCACTCAGTTTCGTCCGAGATATTCTCCCTACCCTGAGTCGAGCAGGCTGCAACGGCGGTTCGTGCCATGCCAAACCAAATGGACAGAATAGTTTTGAACTCTCCGTGTTCGCCTACGACCCAAAATCCGACTACGACGAAATCGTCTCAGATGCGCGCGGTCGTCGAATTTTCCCGGCTTTCCCCCCCGAAAGTTTGATCCTTCAGAAGGCAACTCAAGCAGTTCCCCACAAGGGCGGAAAACGATTTGAGAAAGGATCCCTCGAATACAACCGTATCTCAGAATGGATTGCTGAGGGAACCCGCTACACAACTCCCGGTGAGGCACCGCTTTCAAAAATACAGATTTCACCTGGCCAAGGACGTTTTGCGCCCGGGTCACGTCACCAATTTCGCGTCGAGGCCCATTACGAGGACGGACAAACGAGAGATGTTACTCACATGGCCGACTATGCCGTCAGCGACAAAGAACTCCTCGCTGTCTCCACATCTGGAGGGGTCGAATTCGGCAATCAAAGCGGTCAGGGAGTCGTTCTAGCTCGGTATATGGGCCACAATGCTCAAGTTAAAGTCACCATTCCAAACCACCACACAGACGGGACACGAACACCTTCAGATTTCACCGAAACGAATTTTATCGACACCCTGGCAGCAAACCACTTTGCCAACCTGGGGCTCTCTCCCTCTGCACGATGTAGTGACAGCACCTTCCTTCGTCGCGCCTTTCTAGATGGCGTCGGGCGGCTTCCGACCATCGCTGAAACCCGGGAATACCTCGACGACGAACGCCCCGCCAAGCGAAAACGCTGGATTACTCGCATCCTCGATGATCCTCGTTACGGTGACTATTGGGCAAACAAGTGGGCCGATCTCTTACGGCCCAATCCCGATCGTGTTGGCGTCAAAAGTGTCTTCATGCTCGACCGTTGGCTACGGCAATCATTCCGGGAGAACCGTCCCTACGACCAATTCGTTCGAGAGATCATCAACCATCGTGGAAGCAATCACGGGGAAGGTCCCGCTGTGATCTACCGAGACCGTCGGGTTCCTACAGAACTCTCTTCCATGTTCAGCCAACTCTTCCTAGGGGTACGAATGGAGTGCGCCAAGTGCCACCACCATCCATTTGAAAAATGGAGTCAGGCAGATTTCTACCAGTTTGCGGCGTATTTCGGTTCCTTGAAACAAAAAGGCGCTGGATTGTCACCGCCAATATCGGCAGGCACTGAGGTGTTCTATTTTGCTCCCGGAGGGTCCGTCAAACATCCAATAACCGATGAGGCAATGCTCCCCAAAGCCCCGGACGGACCGGTTGAAACAGAGCTCAATCAAGAGCCTCCGAGACAACGGTTAGCAGAATGGCTTACCGGGTCAGGCAACCCCTATTTTTCCCGTGCGATTGTCAACCGAGTCTGGGCAAACTTCTTCTCACGTGGATTCGTGAATCCGGTCGACGATTTTCGGGATTCCAACCCTCCCGTCAACGAACCACTGCTCGACGGCTTAGCGGAGCACCTAGTCAAGAACGGCTTCGACCTCAAGAAGCTGATGTCAGCGATCATGAACTCGAGCCTCTACCAACTCAGCACCAATCCAAACGAATCAAATCTGAACGACACCAAGAACTTCTCTCGATTTTACCGCAAACGACTTCCTGCAGAAACCCTTTTGGATGCCATAAGCGACGTCACTCGAGTGCCTGAGAAATTTGATGGCATGCCCCCGGGGTCACGGGCCGTAGAAGCTTGGACCTATAAGATCGAGTCCCAATTTCTCGATGCCTTTAGTCGGCCAAACGCGAGTTCGGATCCTCCATGCGAACGAGACGAAAAAAGCAGCGTCGTCCAAGCCCTACATCTGATGCACTCGGACAACATCCAGAGCAAACTATCCGCCCCTAAAGGATGGGTCGCTTCTCTCGCTTCGAGCGAGAAGAGTCCGCGAGAAATTGTGGAACAGCTTTACCTAGCCGTCTACACCCGCTATCCCAGCAGCGAGGAACGGGCTATTGCTGAAGCGGCCATTCCTGAAACAAGGTCAGCAAGAGCGCAAGGAATCGAAGATCTCCTTTGGGCATTGATCAACACGGCAGAATTCGTCTTTAATCACTAAACAAACGATCCACATGAGCAGATTCAACACCAAATGCAACGGAGTGAGCCGACGAGACTTCCTGCAACTGGGTCTCGGGGGATCGATTGGGGCAGGCCTTGGAAACCTTCTGCGAATGAAGGCGAACGCAGCCTCGGCCCCTGAGGGCTCGAGCAAGAAGGACATCAATTGCATCCTGGTTTGGCTCGATGGCGGCCCATCTCACTACGAAACATTTGATCCGAAACCCGATGCCCCAAGTGGAATCCGAGGTGAATTCGGAACGATTCCAACGAGTGTCCCTGGCTTACATTTCTCTGAAGTTGTTCCCCATATGGCCAAGGTCGCCAACAAAGTTTCGATCATTCGATCCATTGCTCATACCGACCCAAATCACGGAGGAGGCAATCACTATATGATGACCGGCGCGCCCACCCCCGTTCCCGTCTCATGTGGCGCTGTGGTCACCTTCCATCCTTCTTTTGGCTCCATGGTGTCCTATGATCGCGGCATTCGTGGAGGTCTTCCGGCCTATATGAGCCTCCCTCGAGTTTCGCGTTCTGGCGGACCCAACTTTCTCGGAGGAGAACATGCCCCGTTCGTTGTGGATGGTAATCCGAATGATATCAAATTCAGAGTCAGAGACGTCGTCCTTCCAAAGGAGATTGCAGAATCACGAGCAGCCTCTCGAAGAGACCTTCGCCGAGCCTTGGACCGCCTACCGCGCTTCACCGATGCTGCGGCAAAGGATCCAGCCGTGACCTTTGATCAGTATTATGAACAAGGGGTCGATCTCGTGACCTCACCACGGGCTCAGGAGGCGTTTGATATTTTTAACGAGCCGGAATCGACTCGAGATAAATTTGGACGCAACGACCTCGGCCAACGCCTCCTCATGGCAAGACGGCTTGTTGAAGTTGGCGTCTCGTTTGTCACCGTCTACTATGGCGGCTGGGACAACCACACGAAACTCTTCGAACGATTCAAAGGATCTTTCATGAGCAAACTCGACCAAGGCATTGGGGCCTTAGTCAACGACCTCGATGAACGAGGCATGATGGACAACACACTCCTAGTCGTACTGGGCGAATTTGGCCGTACTCCGAAGATTAACAAAGATGCCGGTCGCGATCATTGGCCCCACGCGATGTCCGTCTTGATGGCTGGCGCAGGAGTTCCTCGAGGAGGTGTCGTTGGGGCGACAGACTCCAAAGGATACTATGCATCAGAGAATGTCTATCGCCCCGAAGATTTTGCGGCATCGCTCTATACAAAACTAGGGATCGATCCTCATCAGATTCTCCACAAGAGTAGCGGCCGCCCTGTCCAGTTGGTCAACAATGGGCGACTTATCAAGGAAATCTTCACCTAGAGCACCGAGAAACTCGAAAGAATTGTTCCTTCATTAATGGATTGCTAGCGCCATTCTCCAACACAGCCAGCACACTCGGCACCGCCTGACATCAGTGCACTGATTGCTCCCGTGCCGTTCTGCCAAAAGAATGGTTTCCTGGCTGAGCTAGGGTCCGCCCCATATTCCGTCATTCCGCTCGCCTCAAAAACTCGGCCATTTGCCACGACCAATTGGACCTTTTCCGAATCTCTTATCTCAGCAAGCGGATCAGCTCCTTTCTCCATGACGATAATATCCGCAAGTTTGCCTTCTTCAAGCGAACCCAGTTCCTGATCCATCCCCAAGTACTTGGCCCCAAACAAAGTACCGCAACGCAAGGCATCGATCGGACTCATACCGCCCTGCACGAGGCTCCAGAGTTCCCAGTGGGTGCAGATTCCGTTGAGTTGTCCATGGCCTCCTGTTTGAACCAATTCTCCCCGGGTGACTAGCCCATGAGGAATCTGGGCTACCTTGATGTGATTGTAGTCTTCCAAGGGGGCCTTGATGCGGCGGCGGGATCGGGGATTCAGTTTCGTGGGAGGGATGAAATTCTTCAGTCGCGGATGAAGCCACAAATCATCAATCTCGTACCAATAATTCTCCCCCCAAATTCCCCCGTAGGCCACCGAGAGGGTTGGCGTGTAACCAACACCGCTTCCGGTCCAAAGGTCGTAGACGTCATCGTACACCTTCTGAACAGAAAGAGAATGCTCAATTCCAGTACGACCATCCGCGACCATGGTCAGATTATGTGCCAGCGTTGCTCCTCCTTCAGGAACCACCAGCATTCCTAGCTCTCTCGCGGCCGCGAGGATCTGTTGCCGCTGATCGCGGCGAGGTTGGTTGTAGCTCTTCACACTAAACGCTCCCATCGCCTTCATTCGCCGCAGGTGAAACTGAGCGTCCTCGAACTTGTTCACTTCCGCCTTCCCTGCTCCCGTCGCCCCGTAGAGAATCGAGCCCGTTGAAAACGTCCGAGGCGCTCGGATGAGGCCGGCCTTGGTCATCTCGTTCGCAGCGAAGATCGAGTGACTATTATTGGAGGGGTCATGTACCGTAGTCACACCAAAAGCTAGCCGGGCAAGATCAACCCAATTCTGCTGAGGAATAATCCCAGCAGAGGCTTGCGCCCCATGGGCGTGTGTATCGACGAATCCGGGCATCACGGTCTGTCCAGTGACATCAATGATCTTGATGTTCTTCGGAAGTTTGATCTCAGGCCGACGGCCTACTTGCTTAATTCGATTTCCGTCAATCACGATGACTCCATTCTCGATCACACCAGAATCGCTCATCGTCACGATACGACCGCCAACAAGGGCAATCTGTCCCTCTGGGGCGTCATGTCGATGCTGAAAACCAATAGCGATTTCCTCCGGCGCGATCACGTCCTCATCATCTCCGACAAGATATACCCGACTGGCGTTCTCCAGCGACTGCGTGAACAAGGTTGAGCCAAGCGCCCAATAAAGTCGCCTGCTGTCGCCACTGAAGTGAATCCAATCTCCCGCATGATCGCTCACCTGATCCGTTGGAATCCCCGATTTACCGATCCCAACATCGATTCGGCGTCCGGTTTGAGTAAACGGAAAAAGATGCACGTTGAAGCGTTCAATGAGTGCTACCCATTTCCCATCCGGAGAAACTTGGTAACTCGTACCCCAGGTACTCTTGAAATGCTCCCGGCGTTCATTTCCACTCAAATCACAGGACATGAGGATTGCATTGTCAGCCTCTTTTTCGGACTGATTGCTTACATAGAAGAGACGATCGGATGCGGACGCAAAGTGAATCCCCTGCCCGCGTTTGAGGATTCGAACGGCTTTTCCACCTCGGACGGACGTCCGATAGATGCCAGTGTTCCTCGACCACAACGGGGTGGTGATTTGCCCACCTCCGACCGATCGATAGAGCACCTGTTCTCCATCGGGAGTAAAAACAGGATCGACATAGTGCCCAGGTTTTTGACTGACAATCCAGTTCTCCTGAACGGCACCCGGATGAGCTGAAACCACCCGAACCGTCCCTAAATCCTCATCGTCCCATGTCGTATAGACGATATGATCTCCCGAGCGCGAATAGCTGGGGTAAAACTCGAAGTGATCATTCTGGCGAGTCAGACGCTGTGGTGTGCCGTTAGGAAGATCGCGCACATAGAGATGTCCCAGAGCCTGGTACACAACTTGATCCCCGTCAGGAGACACTTGCACCCAACGAAGCAGCTTTACATCAAACGACTCGGGCGCTACCTCCTGAGCGCTACGCAGTGCAGTCGTTATTTCACGCGAATCACTGATTCGGAAGGGTATGATCGCGGCGGTGCCATCAGAAACGCTGATTCGTTGGATTTTTCCCTTGGCCCAGATCACAATCGACTTGCCGTCGGGAGTCCATGCATAGTTGGGATACACACCGTGAATCGCCCAAATCTCCTGCATATCCCGTTCGAGATCTTCATACAGGACTCGAACCGCCCCTGATTCGGGTTCAAAAAGATGTAGTCCAGTTTTAGCCCCAATTCTACGAACAAAAGCGATACGAGATCCATCAGGCGAAGGAATACCACGGCAAGCCCCACCGGGCCCCGATATATGATTTTCAATCTCCCCTGTTTCAATTTCGAGCCGCCGGACCACATAGATTTGGCCGTGCGAGTCTTTATTGTAGTCAAAGGCGCTTCCGCCTGTCATGTCCTCCGAAAAATACAGGTATTTTCCGTCAGGCGAAAAAACGGGCTCATTGACATCTTTCTGGTCGGTTCGACGACTCGTCATCGCCGTTCCTCCCGAGGCTCCGCCTTCAACACCTGTTCGATGATAGAGCCACATTTCCCCTGCGCCGAGGGATCTCCGGCTTGTAAAATGCTTGCGCGCTACGATGTACTCGCCATCGGGACTCCAGGCAGCACCGCTGAGCAAGCGGTAACTTTCGTTGGTGATTTGTCTAACGGTTTCGCCGTCCCGAGATTTGATCCAAATATTATCGCCGGCCTTCTTATTCTTCCCTTTACGATCGCTGGTGAAAGCGATCCACTTCCCGTCGGGACTGTATCTCGGCTGCATATCCCAAGAGCGCCCACTGGTGAGCTTCGTGGGAACGACGCCCGCTTGACCGTCTGCCCCGTCGATTGGCATCACATAAAGGTCACCCAAGAAATCGAAAACGATCTCTGTGCCGTCAGGACTCACATCCAAATTCATCCAAGTCCCCTCGTCGGCATCAATCGCTTGAAGCTGCTCTGGCCCGGGAGGATTCTCAATATCCCAGGAGGCCTTCACTTCCTCTTCATTCTCGGGCTCATCACTCGAAACCGAAATTGAACAGGAGAGGAATAGCGTAGCAAGCGCTATTGATCCTCCAAGCATCGAATACCAGCTATCACGTTTTCGCATCACAATCATCTTCGAAAATTACCATCTCTTTTGCCCGTGTCATTCCTGCATTTCGCGCCAGGCTTGCTGGATCCACTGCCGGTTGAACTCTTTTTGCCTCTCGGTGGGGCTCGGCATCGGTGAGACCTTCCAGGCCCCCCTCGCCCGAGGAACAAGCGTCACTTCAATATTTCTCGCCTGATCACGCCGGAATAGGAGGATATCGATCACATCCCCCGGCTCGTAGGCATCCAAGCGCTCTTTCAGCGAGTCTTCCCTGAGGCGCCGTCCATCGATGGCCAAGATCTCATCCCCTGAAATAATTCCCGCCTCAAAAGCGGGCCCATCACTCAGCACCGTCGTGACCTTCCCTCCTTTGAGTATCAGACCTAAGTAGGGCCCTTGACCAAGTGACGGGGACTCAGCGTCAGCGTCTTCATCGTCATCCTCAAGAGCAAGGCTCAGCCCCATCAACTCTAGAGCCGATTCCAATGCTAAAGGATCCAATCCGACAACATAAGCAGCGAAAAACGCCTCGCTATTACCCGCCACAATTTCGTCAACCAGACGTTTCACATCGGCCTCCGTGTACCCCGTCCCTCCAAGAGGAAATTCTTGAAAAAGGCGCCTCAGCAAATCATCCATCGATGATAGACCGTCGGTTTCTTGGCGAATGTACAGATCCAACAATAAAGAAACCAAGGCTCCTTTGGAGTAAAAACTTACGGTTGTATTCCGAGAATGAGGGGTCGGATGGGTAAACTTTATCCACGCATCAAACGAAGATTCGGCTAAACTCTGAACGCCCCTTCCGGGGGTACGTCGATAGCTATCGATTAGTTTTGAGAGTCGCTTGTAGTATTCTTTTGGGCTTATCAAACCGCTCCTGACTAGGGAGAGATCATCATAATAGCTCGTCGTCCCTTCAACGAGCCATAAGAGGGACGTGTAGTTTTCGACTTGGTACTGATAGGGGCTTAACCCTGACGGCCGTATCTGTTTGATATTCCAGGTGTGAAAGAATTCATGGGAAACGAGCCCAAGGAACTCCTTATAAAGCTTAGGATCCTCGAGTCGGCTCCGATCTGCCTGCATGATCGTCGAGTTGATATGTTCGGTCCCTCCCCTGAATCCAGGGCCGACATGAAGGAGGAACACATAACGGTCATAAGGGGGGCTTCCCCACAACGAAATCTGATTCTCAACAATGCGTTTAAAATCCCCTAGCACGGCATCGGCATCATAGTCTGCTTCTCCCCAAACAATCAGTTCGTGCAGACGATCGGAAGCGCGAAACGAATGCCTTCGGTGAATTCCAATTTCCAACGGTGAGTCCACGAGCCGATCGTAGCTATCCGCCTTCAGCAGATTGCTCTCTTCAGGATCGGCCTCAAGTCCCGAAGCAATCCTCCATGTTTCGGGAGCGTTCACTCGCACTAAGACTGGATGATCTCGCCGCGACGGTGAGTAGACAAAGACAGCGGAACCCGAGAGAAACGCATGTGAATCATCAACATGCCTCGTTCGATCGGAAAGTGAGTTTGCGTAGAGCGTATAGCTAAGGGTCACCGAACTCGCACCGGCTAGCTCGATAAGCCAACTAGACTTTTCAGTCTTTCTGACTGCCAACGATTCTCCCTTCAAGTTAGTCGCGGAGAAATTGTAGAGCGTGCCCGCAGGATCCAGCACTTCATATTTTCCCGGTCTCCAAACCGGAAGTTTCACTTCCAATTGAGACTCTGTCAGCCCTTGGAAACGACACCCAATCTCCACCGTCTGGGTTTGAGGGGCCGGCAGGGAAACAGTATATTCGACTGGGCGTTGTGCCTTTACCGCGCTCAACCCTAAGAGCACATAGAGTGCAAAAATAAAACTCTTCATTCTTCTTTAGACCTAACTACGAGACGCAATGATCGCTTGCAAGCCCTTGCGACTTGCATCATAGGGATCTGGCACTTCCCATTGATCTACCATAAGCCACCCCTCAAAGCCTTGCCGCCGCAACAAGGCAAGGGAGGCAGAAATATCGATATGCCCATCGCCACATCCTAGATGCTTCGAAGTCCCCTTATCCCTCAACGTGCCATCGCTATCGGTGAGATGAACGTAGCCGATCTGATCAACTCCGATTCGCGCTAGTAGCTTGTCGGGGCGGCCACGTGAATCCGACATCAGATCAAAATGACTCGGATCGTAGATCGTTTTCAATGGACTACCAGACGAGCGTTCAAGAATTTCCGTTAGATGGGCTTCCGTATTGAAAACAAACGGTGGCTCGATCTCAAATGCGACCACAAGACCGAATTGCTCTCCAATACGCGCAGCCTCAGAAAACGAGTCAGAGAGATGCCGTATCGCATTAGCCAACGTCTGTCCGTGAAGACCTCCCCCAGGCCACATTCCAATGCAGTCGCACCCCAAAAAACTCGCCAATCGAGCGCGTTCACGAAATCCAGTTAACCAGGATTCCCGTTTCCTCTCGTCCGGATGAAAGGCAAGGCCCGCTCCCATTTGCAGTGAAAACGTTCGTAAGGAATAGCGTTCATACAAGCGACGCAGCGCATCACAACGTTGTCGCTCACTAACCTTCGGATAGCCCCCGGTAGGCCACCCTTCGACTAATTCGACACCATCGAATCCTGAATCTTCAGCGAATTGAAGAATCTCCCACAGCGGGTACCGAAGGCCGTATTTCCGTTCACCGGAAGCAAAACCATTTAATCCTATTGCCGTTTGCCACTTCGGTGGCCGCCCTTCGTTCCGAGCGTGGGCACTCACAGCGCTCAACGCCAAGACGCTCCCCGACAATTGAAAAAAATCCCGGCGGTTCATGTCGATTCATCCCTACCGGAATTTGCCCGATTAGCAATCTTTTTACCACCTAACGACTGAATCTGTGCCGGGCATCAGACTACCTACCGCCTCCCCTTTCGGCACTCTTCCTCAATCGGGACTCACTAGCCGTTGAAGAATCTCCCGAGATAAACCAATGTTTGGTACTCGATCCTTACCGTGCCATTCGTCTGGGTCTGATCAAATAGCGCGCGTAGGGCTGCGATCATTGATTCGTGATCGGGGTGCCCCGGTGCAGGAGCATACGATGAGGAAAGCAACCGACCTTCGATCCCTAAATAATCGAATTCCTGGACATTTCGGAACGCAGACTTGAGAAACTGATCATTTCCGAAAAAAACACGATAGGTGGCATCCGTGATTTTGGTGTGATTAATGGCGTTGTAGTCCGTAGCGAAGCGCTGTAGGAGGGCTTCATAACCAATCAAAAAAGGGGACACATCGGTTAGTCGCTCGTTGAAGAGAACGGCCATTGCCCTTCCTGGCTTCAAGAGCCGTTCACATTCTTCTCTGGTCTTCGCCAAGTCGAACCAATGAAAGGCCTGTGCAGCCGTGATAAGCTCGGCACAGTTCCCATCAAGTCCGGTGGCATGGCTCCAGCCTGCCACTGAACGAAATCCAGGCACTGAGCCTAGTTGATGAACGGACGCCTCTCTCATCGCATCGTTCGGTTCAACGCCGGTTACGTGTAAGCCGCGATCCAACATTAGTTGGCTAAGAATCCCCGTTCCGGCCCCAAGATCAATCACTCTTTCTCCAGCTTTGACAGCCGTATTTTCAAGAATAAAAGACAAGGCCTCAGATGGATACCCGGGACGATACCGCACATAATTCTGCACTCGATCCGAAAACCGCATCGCAGAATCAGTTTCCAATTTCATCCCGCACCTGCCAAATAAAACTCGCCCTAGGCCCGAAGAAAGCCAAGGGATTGAAAACTGCTCGGATTGTCTATTTTTGCAATGGAATACCCCGGCATGATCTCGTCCATCTTCTGCCTATCATCACCAAAGTGGTGCTCAAAAATCTCTCCAAACACACTACGGAAGTCCGTCCGTGCTGCGAGGTAGCGATCACGCTCACTAAACATCGCATTCTCCTCCCAAGTCGTCTCGTCACAATTGTAGACACCGCCATTCACCTTTCCTCCAGCAACAAACATCACCGAAGACTCAGCGTGGTCCGTCCCCCGGCTTCCATTCTCCCTCGAAGTCCGACCAAATTCAGTCATCGTCACGATAATCGTATCGTCCCATTGTTCTTTGAGATCCCGCGCAAGGGCTTGAAAGCCTTGCGCCACATCGCCCAACAGCCGGGGATGAGAACCAGATACACGCCCTTGACTTTGGTGGGTATCCCATCCTCCTATCTGAAGCCCAATCACCTGCATCTCGGTACGCTTTAGCAACAGCGCAGCCTCCATTAACTTTCGCCCGAATCGGTTCTCAGGATAGACTGCGCCATTCTCAGGGAGATATGCGTCATCACCGACAGCCTCTTGAATCACATTGATGGTTGAACTGAGCGATTGTCCCGCTTGATAGACCAGCGAATTGTAGGGGCGATTCGCTTTACCCGGAGGAAGCGCAAAGAGTCCTCGGATGCCCCGCGCATCCAAACCATCTGGGCGCCTTGGTTCGATTCCCAAGAATTTCTCGCCAGAGGGGAAATTGAAATCTCGAGCGCTAGAGAAATTCGGAATGAGTTTCTCCCCCTTTAGGGCAAGCAATTGTGCGGACGACAATCCAGCGGCAACAATGCCCGTTTCAGCAGCCCCAAGATCGAGTGCTGCATTCAAGCGCCGATAAATAAATCCCTCCTCGGTCTCCGTATCACCAGGAATCCCATTCTGCCAATAATGTTGACTATCGAAATGTGAACGCGATTGTCCCTCGTAGCCGATCCGATGCAACACCGCTAAGTTCCCCAATCCGTTCTGCCCGTTGAGGCTGCTCCGATTATAGAGTTCCATCATTGGCGCTAAGGACGGATGGAACTGAGCAAACCCGTTGCCTGAATCGAGCGCCTCCTCCTCGGGAATGAAGAGCGTCGGACGGGTTCGCAAGCTATAGTCGGAATCTCCTCGAGGAATGATTGTATTGATCCCATCATTTCCCCCTTCTTGAAAGATAAAGACCATCTTTTTCGGCGATTGCTCAGCAGCGAGAGCCTGGCGTTGAAACAGTCCCATCGACCCAAGGCCCAGGGACAAAGCCCCCCCACTACAACTCAGCGACTGAATGAATCGTCTTCTTGAAATACTCATTACTTGTTTGGCCTATTGAAATTGGAGACTTGGGGTTGAAAGAATGAGACCGATGAGATCTCCTGCCCGATCCAGATAGTCCGTTCGCGTTGGGCGGAATAGTGAGGGATTCCCATCTGGTTTCGTATTTGCGAATTGGACAAAGAGATTGCGTTCGGCAGCAGTCAACTCCCCTGCAAAAAGTAACTGATCAAAGTAATCTACAATCTCGCCGGCACTCTCCAGGTTTCGTTCGGCAAGAAATCGGCGTACATTCCAGCGATCCAGAAACTCGTTTCGGGCTCGTCGTGGCATGCCACTGGCAAAATCAATTCGTTCCAACAGGCCTCCTGTACTAATCCAATCGAATCCTTTTTCTGACCATCCATCGGGATCATTCCGAGTAAAAAAATGCATCCCCATCGACTCCGCCGCAAGCGGCAAGCGGCCCGGTCGGATTCCCCAGTCGAGTGCCCGAACGATACTATTCACGTACTCAACGGGCGTTTTCACCTTCGCCTGAAGGGCAGCATCCGACCAAAAGTAATTATCTGGTTTTCGTAAGGAGACAATGCTTCCCAACACTGCACGAATATTGCCAGCCGGCGTCGTCGCATGCCAGGTTTCGATTGCATCGTCCATCAAACTAAGGAGTCCGGACGGGGCTGAACGCTCATGATAACTCTTTAAGGTGATTTGATCTGAGACGAAACGGTTGATGAGCTTCAGACAGATAAACTCACTTGTCGAAGGATGATCAACCATCGATTGAACCACGCTTAGCGCATCCAACAGTCCCTCGACGCCTTCTCGCTCTCCGGGAATCCTTATTTCGTGCTCAGTCCCTTCAAAAATGACTTTCTCGGAATAATCATGATCTTCCGGGTTAAAGCGAAAGACCCAAACCCCATTCGGATCCTCACGGGGAATACTGCCTGCCCCACTCGATCTCGTAACCAACTCAGCATCGACATAGAAATTCGAATCCATAAGATCTGAATTATGCGCTTCAACCGCCAAGACATTCACCGCGGGTGCAGGACGTAAGCGATTGATCAATCTCGAAATGTCCACAAATTCCCTCGGTTCCGAAGCGAGATGTTTTTGAGCGGCCGTATAACGATGCGAAGCGATGCGGCCGGCCCCATCCATCGATTCACTTCGGGCGATTTCGATCCCATTCAAGTATGCAATATAGCCATCATCGTAATCGATGGATAAGAGCAGATTCGACAAGGCGTCTGGGCTCTCAAGGGTGAATTCCCTCCGCAAATACAGTGAGGCGTAGGACCCCTGCATTTCCGAAAGCCTCGTATTCAGTTGAGCGTCGATTCTTGGCTCGTCAAAATCATAGCCAATGGGTAAGACCCCATCACCCCAAAAACTGTCCCGAAACGTCGGAGTCGACCAGGCAAGGGTTGCAGAACCTGCAGTTCGCGATGGGGCGCGAGTGCCTCGAAAATATCGCCACCCAGGCCCTTTCTCAAACAAGGGAGTATCGACTGGTTCCGCACTCGAGCTCGTTGGAGGATTTGTCGCTGAGAGAGGGAATGGTTGACGGCGATCAGGCCGAACCTTTCGAATCTGCCAGCCTGTAAACGCCCGTGACAGTTGTTCGATATCCGTCTGCGTGTATCGGTTATCTACCCCAAAGGCAAACAACTCCAAGATCTCCCGAGCATAGTTCTCGTTGGCGGCACCGACACGATTGAGAACATTGTCCAAATAAATCAATTGTGACGGGCTCGTGGCACTATAAAGAAGCAAGTCTCCAAAGTTGCCTAAGGCGTTCTCGTAGAAAAACTCGTACTCCGCATACTCTAGTTGGGCTGCCTCATGCATGGCTCGCTCCAATGGCAAGATATCCCGCCCTTCAAGATCTTCGAGGGTATCTAAGTATTCAGCAACCTTATCATAGTCGGTGGTGAAATGATTCTCCCAAAACTCAGCGAGCACCGTCTGGAGTTGTCGGTTTGAAAATATCCCACGGATGTGCAGAAGATCCTGAAGCGCTTCGAGGCCTGCTACCTCCGGTCGTTCAAAGTCAACCAAATAGGCCCGTGAGAACAACATGGAATCCATCAACGAATCAAAATCATCCCGCCGGTAGTTGTGTAGCTGAATCGCCAATACATTCTTCCCTTCCAATAGCTTTGCAGCCCCAGAACTGATGGAAAATTCTTCCCAATGGGGATAGAGAAATTGCTCTGTCGCAGGAACACTGTGCCCCGGCCGAAGACCTTCAACATTGTCCCGGGCAACCTCCTCCCCATTGAGATAAGCAATGAATCCATCGTCATACAGATGGCGAAGGAAGAGGTTGGGCAAAGTCGCAGGCTCCGTAACGTCGAACTCTATCCGCATGAAAAGAGTGAGGTAACCCCGTTGACGGTCGTTTTGTTGCATGTCGTCTAATTGAGTCCCAAGGTGCTGCATCCCCCGCCCGAAGGGGGCTACCCCTCGTTGCCACCCTTCAGCAGAAGCATCAAAATCTAACCCCCTCCAATCACTCGGTGGCGATTCCGTCCCCTTAAAAAAATGCCAACTCGCATCCCGGGGCACGATAACCGTGTCATTCCCCGGCCGATAGGTCTTAAAGGATTGGTCCAGGTAGGAAAGCAAGCGCTCATCGCTTTCTTCGATCCCTTCAGGCTCGAGTTGCTCCGCAAGGTAAGTTTCGATGCCGACCGTAGCGACGAGATCAAGGTCTCGGCGACTGGATCCATAGCCCAAGCGGTTAAGCGCGTGATACGGTCGGGAGCCTTCCGTCATTGGCTCGGAATCAGGATCAAGCCCAGCAACCGCAAAGAATTCCTCGCCAGAAAGAAGGGCCGCTGGAGAAGCACCCGTGCCTGTTTCAACGACGAAAAACGACTCGATTTCCGGCACTGGGAGCCGAAAAGTAACCAACGAGACACGATCCGGCACAGCCCCGGCGATCCAAACCGTGTCTTCCCCGTTCACATCCTCTCTCCGTCTAAGCGCCACGTAGTCAAAGCCAGCCCCGATCAGTGCTTCGAGCGCCACGCCTTCTTCCGTAGGCACAATGCGCTGAATCACCGGTTGAACCTCGGCTCCAACTATCGGAAGCGAAAAGTGGCAGAGCAGCAAAGAGCTCAGCACTCCAGAATAAAGTATACTTCGAAACATTACTGACAGCTTAACGGAGTTCAGAAGAATCGGTAGACGTGACCAACCAACCTCAGCAAATACTAGATGACGTCAGGCGACGCGTCAAACCAGTGCCTAGCTCAGAGGATGATGCAACCGCATTCTAAGGTGGCCACCCCACCAAAACTTTTATTGTTTTGCATGGAGACCAGTCTGTCTGCATAATGAGAACCACGATGAAAAAACAAAACGCCAGACAGAGGATTCTTGAGACCGCCTCCAAGCTCTTCGGCGAGCGCGGATACGCGGGAGTAGGCATCAACGAGATCATTGCCAAATCAGAAACAGCGAAGGCCAGCTTCTACCACCATTTTAAGAGCAAGGATCGCCTTTGCGCCGAGTGGCTCAAAGAGATGCACCAGCGGTCTGAAAAGAATCATGACGAAATACTTAAGCAAGCGAGCCCTCCGATCGACAAACTGCAAGCGTACTTTGAATATCTCAAGGAGTGGCTAACAACTAACAATTATCGGGGTTGTCCCTATACAAATACAGCTGTAGTGCTCGAAGGCGGTAGTCAGGAGATTCGATCCGAAATCGAAACACACAAACTATACATACGCGACTTCTTCATCGCGCTCGCCCGCGACTTTGTCACTGGCAATGACGCAAGAACACTTGGAAACACTTGGTTCGTGCTATATTCAGGAGCGACGACGGAAGCCCAAAACCTCCGCAGCGCATGGCCGGTAGACGTCGCGCTTGAGGCCGCCATTGGCCTATGCCCCAGCAAAGGAGCAGCTCCTGCTTGAACTCCCTTCAAAAAAAAGGGGCAAAACAATATTTTTACTTTACAAGACAGACCTGTCTGTTCATATTGAGTTCTATTACGAGCCTTTAACCTAATCGAGAACAAGTCATGAAACGCAGAATTCAAATCGTCTCCCACACACTACTGCTTACTCTAGTCGCCTTCCTTTTCACCTTCGACGAGATCCAGGCGGCAAAACCTATCAGTACAACCTTCTTTGGCAGCAAAGCGATTGGCGGATATGATGCCGTCGCCTATCACACCCACAAGAAAGCTGTCCCAGGAAAAAAAGCCTATCAAACGTCTTGGCAAGGAGCGAACTGGCTTTTCAACAATGCCGCCAATCTCAAGACCTTCAAATCCAATCCCAAAAAATACGCCCCCTCGTACGGAGGTTACTGCGCCTGGGCGGCCGCTGAAAATCGACTCGTGAAAGCGGATCCAACAATCTTCGATATCCACGAAGGAAAGCTTTACCTCAACTACAATAAGAAAACCCAAGATGACTGGAACGCGGACCGTCCCGGGATGATCATTCGTGGTGACAAGAATTATCCCCGACTTGTCAAGGAATAGGACAGCTCTCCACGACGTCCCACACAACCAAACACGTTGCACGCTATGAAGGAAACTCACGATAATTCAACAAGAGGGAAATCTCCCTTTCCGCTAAAATTGATCCTTCTGATCATCGTGGTTTTTGCAGTCTTCGCTGCCTACCGACAATTCGGAGATTCCTTGAGCCTTGAGCAATTGGCGGCGAAGGAGGAGCAGTTGAGAACCTACCAAGCTGATCACATTTGGTTAAGCGCACTCCTGTCATTCCTTGTTTATGTCACCGTCACTGGACTTTCCCTCCCCGGAGCCGCGGTTCTTACGCTGGGAATGGGATGGTTTCTAGGCTTTGGCAAGGGCCTGGTCATCGTGAGTTTTGCTTCAACCGCCGGAGCCACCTTGGCCTTCTTATTCAGTCGTTTTCTCCTGAGGGAAACCATCATGAAAAAATTTGGCAAACGCCTAGAGACCTTCAACACCGCTCTCGAGAAAGAAGGTTCATTCTATCTCTTTAGCCTCCGTCTCATCCCGGTTGTTCCGTTCTTTGTGATCAATTTGGTGATGGGATTAACCCCAATTCCAACTCGCACGTTCTGGTGGGTCAGTCAGGTGGGCATGCTTCCAGCGACGGCTGTTTATGTTTGGGCCGGGTCAAGTTTTCCTACCCTTGAAGCGCTCGCTAACAAAGGGATTGGAGGAATTCTTTCCCCTCAACTCTTCGCTGCCTTCGCCGCTCTCGGGCTCTTCCCGATCGTCGTCAAAAAAATCCTCGCAAGAAGCGGCGCCACGGCAACCTAACGACTGTTCTACGAACAACGCACTCGAACATTGCCCCGACGCCTTCCCTATCAGACGAAAACCCACTATCCAATCTATAATGAGTTATCAGGACGCCCTTCTCCCAAGTGATGAGCACAATAAAAAGCTCGAATCCCACGTTCATCCCAGTGACTACCGCAATCCAGCGCCGGCGGATCGCTACAATCTCGTCGTCATCGGAGCTGGCACGGCGGGCTTGGTTACGGCTGCAGGGGCGGCCGGGATGGGGGCCAAGGTCGCGCTGGTCGAACGAGGCCTCATGGGGGGAGATTGCCTTAATGTCGGGTGCGTTCCCTCAAAGGGAATTATCAGCGCTGCGAAAGCAGCGGCGGCCGTTAAAACGGCGAAAGAATTTGGCGTGATTGTTCCCGAGGGGACTCGTGTGAATTTTGGCAAGGCGATGGAGCGGATGCGGAGGTTACGGAGCGATATTAGCCCCCACGACTCCGTAAAACGTTTTAGCGACTTAGGCATTGACGTGTTTCTCGGCCAAGCCTCGTTTGTCGATTCGCAGCATATCCAGGTCGGAGATCAAAAACTTCGCTTCAAAAAGGCCGTGATCTGCAGCGGAGCCCGCGCATCGGCTCCTCCTATTCCAGGGCTCAATGACGTCCCTTACCTCACCAATGAAACCCTCTTTTCCCTGACGGAACTCCCCAAACGATTTGGAGTGATTGGAGCTGGTCCAATCGGTTGCGAAATGGCCCAAACCTTCGCCCGTTTTGGATCTAAGGTTTATATGGTCGGATCTTCCCACGGTGTGCTCCCCAAAGAAGACCGGGAAGCAGGCGGCATCGTGGCTGAGGCACTTAGGAAAGATGGCGTCACAATTCTAAGCGACGGAAAGGATCTTCAGGTTTCTCAAGCGGCTGACGGCATCCATCTCAAGGTCGACTCCGTAGAGCACGGCTATGATGTTGTGGTAGATCAGATTTTAGTCGCTGTCGGACGAGCGCCCAACATTGAAGGAATGAATCTTGAAACGGTCGGGGTCGAGTATTCAAAGAAAGGGGTTAAAATAAATGATACTTTCCAGACAACTAACCCCCAGATCTACGCAGCCGGTGATATATGCTCGCCCTACCAGTTCACCCACGCTGCCGACTTTATGGCCCGCGCCGTCATTCGCAACGCATTGTTCAAAGGCAAAGCGAAACACAGCCAGCTCGTCATTCCCTGGTGCACCTATACCTCACCGGAGGTCGCGCAAGTAGGAATCACCACAGAACAAGCAGACAAAGAAGGGATCGCAATCGACACCTTCACCCTGCCCCTTTCGGGGGTTGATCGAGCTATCCTCGAAGGCGAGACTGATGGCTTCGCCCGAGTTCACGTTAAGAAAGGTAGCGACAAGATTCTCGGAGCCACCATCGTCGCCTCTCACGCCGGAGACATGATCGGAACTTTCTCGATGGCGATGACCCAAAACAT
Organism: uncultured Verrucomicrobiota bacterium; assembly: GCA_913061285.1. Classification (GTDB taxonomy): domain Bacteria; phylum Verrucomicrobiota; class Verrucomicrobiia; order Limisphaerales; family AAA164-E04; genus UBA2970. The sequence goes on from CAJXVR010000036.1 coordinate 27,277, forward strand.
CGGCCTCGGCGCAGTCGCAAACGTGATACATCCGTACCCAACCCAAGGGGAGGTCGTAAGGAAGCTAGGGGATCTTTACAACCGAACCAAGCTTACTCCCATGGTTAAAAAACTTTTCAATAAATGGCTCAGCTGGACTCGATAATCCTACAGAATAGGCTACACTAGCCTAAGCGCTTAACAATGAATGCAACGATTAGCTCGGAGGTCGAAAAGTTTCTAAAGGGACTCGTTCGAAGAAACCCACATGAAATCGAATTCCATCAAGCCGTTCGTGAGGTCGTCGAGAGCTTGATGCCCTTCGTGCTAGAGCATCAGGTCTATCGTGAGGCACAAATTCTGGAACGGATGACCGAACCAGACCGGATCGTAAGTTTCCGAGTCACATGGGAGGATGATTCTGGATCGATTCGCGCGAATCGTGCCTATCGAGTCCAATTCAATAATTCGATTGGCCCTTATAAGGGAGGGCTACGCTTCCATCCGACGGTCACCCAAAGTGTGCTAAAATTCCTCGGATTCGAGCAGGTTTTGAAGAACAGTCTAACCGGCCTCCCCATGGGAGGCGCAAAAGGTGGCGCGAATTTCAATCCCAAAGGAAAGAGTGATCGCGAGGTCATGCGCTTTTGCCAATCGCTCATGACAGAACTTCACCGACACATCGGCGAAAACACAGATGTTCCTGCCGGAGACATCGGCGTCGGCGCACGGGAGATCAGCTACCTGTTTGGGCAATACAAACGCCTCGAGAACCGATTCACGGGCATCCTCACTGGCAAGGGACTTTCGTTTGGCGGCAGCCTCGTCCGGAAGGAAGCCACGGGATATGGTTGCATTTACTTCTGCGAAAACATGTTCAATCAGGCGGGCGATTCTATCAAAGGAAAAACGGTCTCTGTGTCAGGATCTGGCAACGTCGCTCTTTATGCGATTGAGAAGGCCCATTCCATGGGGGCCAAGGTGGTCACCGCCTCTGATTCCTCCGGAACGATCCACGATCCTGAGGGTATCGACTACGAAAAACTCGATTTCCTCAAAGACCTCAAAGAAGTGAAACGAGGACGCATCCACGAGTACGCCCAAAAATATCCCGCAGCCACCTTCTTGGAAAAACAACGACCGTGGCAAGTTCCCGTCGATATCGCCCTACCCTGCGCGACCCAGAATGAGATCGATCAAAATGATGCTGAACTTCTCCTAAAAAACGGCGTCAAGGCTGTCTGCGAGGGAGCGAACATGCCAACCGAGCTCGACGCCGTTCGTCAATTTCTGAGAGCCAAGATCCTCTACGGCCCAGCCAAGGCCGCCAATGCCGGAGGCGTTGCCGTCTCAGGTTTGGAGCAGAGTCAAAACGCCCTGCGTTTATCGTGGAGCCGCGACGAAGTAGATACGAAACTGCATACAATCATGAAAGACATTCATCAAAAGTGTCTTGAACACGGCAAGCAGGGAGATTTTGTTAACTATGTCGACGGAGCGAACATAGCAGGGTTCATCAAGGTTGCCGACGCAATGGTCGCCTACGGTGCTGTCTAGTCTCGTTGCCCACGGGAAGCCCGCCTTCTTCTGTCCCAAAACAATAATTGATTGATCATGAATCTATGAAAGCTTCCGACCTATTCGTTAAGTCTCTCGAACAAGAAGGCGTCGAGTATATCTTCGGCATTCCAGGAGAAGAAAATCTCGATCTACTCGAGTCGCTTTCAAAATCCAAAATCAAGCTCATCCTTACCCGCCACGAGCAAGCCGCTGGCTTCATGGCAGCCACCTACGGTCGCCTAACAGGAAAAGCAGGCGTCTGCCTGGCGACGCTCGGGCCCGGAGCCACAAATTTTGTGACAGCCGCCGCCTATGCCCAACTAGGAGGCATGCCCATGCTCATGATCACCGGACAGAAGCCCATCAAGCACAGCAAACAGGGACAATTTCAAATCATCAACGTCGTAGATATGATGGGACCGATCACGAAGTACACCACTCAGATTGTCAGTGGAGACAACGTTCCCTTTAGAATTCGGGAAGCGTTTCGATTAGCGGAAGAAGAACGTCCTGGAGCAGTGCATCTCGAACTCCCCGAAGATATCGCCGCCGAAGACTCCTCATCAAAGCCACTCCAACCCAGCCTCGCCCGCCGTCCCACAGTGGAAACAAAGTCCGTTCAGCATGCTCTCAATTTGCTTGAGATCGCGAAGTCTCCACTTCTTGTTTTGGGTGCAGGTGCAAATCGAAAGCTTACCGCCAAGCAGCTGAGGGCGTTCGTCGACAAATACGGCATTCCTTTCATTACCACTCAAATGGGCAAGGGGGTCATCGATGAAACGCATGAACATTGTGTCGGGAACGCTGCTTTATCCAGTGGTGATTTCGTTCACCGAGTTGTCGAGCATGCGGATCTGATTATCAATGTCGGGCATGATGTCGTCGAAAAGCCTCCCTTCTTCATGAAGGATAGCGGCGTTCAAGTTATCCACATCAATTTCAATTCAGCCCGTGTCGATCCCGTCTATTTTCCACAGGTAGAAATGGTTGGCGATATTGCCAATAGCATCTGGCAGCTCAGCCAGGTCCTTAGTCCGCAGCCTCACTGGGATTTCAGTTGTTTTGCCCCCGCTATCCAGGCAATGCGAGATCATGTCCTGGAAGGATCCGACGATGAACGATTTCCCATCTATCCCCAACGGCTAGTAGCCGACGTCCGACAGGCGATGCCTAAGGATGCGATTATCGCCCTCGACAACGGGATCTACAAAATATGGTTCGCCCGAAACTATCCAGCCCATCAACCGAATACCGTTCTATTGGACAATGCCCTCGCGACGATGGGCGCCGGGCTCCCTTCCGCTATGGCAGCCAAAATGGTCTTTCCTGATCGCAAAGTCATGGCCATTTGTGGCGACGGAGGATTCATGATGAATTCGCAGGAACTTGAGACTGCCGTCCGCCTCAATCTTGACCTCATCATTCTCCTTCTCAACGACAGCGCCTATGGCATGATCCGTTGGAAACAGGCGAACCTGGAGTTCAACGACTTTGGACTTGAGTTTTCGAATCCTTGTTTCAAACGCTATGCGGAAAGCTACGGGGCTAAGGGCTACCGAGTCGAGTCGGCCGCTGAACTTCTACCGCTCATCAAGAAGTGCAATGAACAACCCGGCGTACATTTGATCGACGTACCCGTTGACTACACTGAGAATGATGAGGTACTAAATCGACAGCTCCCGCGGCGAAGCAAAGAAATCTAACTATGCTTGCAGAATCGTTTCCCTACTACCTCGCCAACCAACCAGAGGCCCCTAACACCGACCTCACGGTCTTTGATAAGTTCACCGGTGAACCGGCGACTCGGGTTGCGCTCGCAGCCCCCGATGCGATCGATCGCGGGATCGCGGCAGCCGCGGGCTCCGCTGAGGCCATGCGCGCCTTGCCTCCCTACGAACGCCAGGCGGTGCTTCAGCATTGCGTAAATCGTTTTACGGAGAGAGCAGAAGAACTCGCCCAAGCCCTCTGCATCGAGGCGGGAAAACCTATCAAAGACAGTCGCGGTGAGGTCTCTCGCTTGATCGATACCTTCCGAATTGCCGCTGAAGAATCCGTGAGGCTCGACGGTGTCGTTCAAAACTTGGAAATCAGTCCTCGAGCAAAAGGGTATCGTGGCCTCTACAAGCGAGTTCCGATTGGGCCTTGTTCGTTCATATCACCATTCAATTTCCCTCTAAATCTCGCCGCTCACAAAGTAGCCCCCGCCATCGCTGCCGGCTGCCCCTTTGTTCTCAAGCCCGCCAGTTTGACCCCGATTGGCGCTCTTATTATCGGCGAAGTGTTGGCTGAGACGGACATACCTGCGGGTGCCTTCTCTATTCTACCCTGCCGCCGAGACGGCGCCGATTTATTCACTACGGATGAGCGACTCAAGCTCTTGAGTTTTACGGGATCACCCGACGTGGGATGGGCTCTCAAGGCGAGGGCCGGCAAAAAGAAAGTGGTTCTTGAACTCGGAGGGAATGCTGCATGTGTCGTGGACCAGGATGCGGATCTTGAGGACGCAACGAATCGAATCATTATCGGGGCCTTCTACCAGAGTGGCCAAAGTTGTATCGGCGTTCAACGCATCATCATCCACGAATCAGTCTATTCGGAAATGAAGGACCGTCTGATCGCGGCGACAAAGGCGCTCAAGAGCGGCGACCCAAAGAAGGAATCCACCTTCATTGGTCCGATGATTTCTGAGAAGGAAGCCATTCGCCTGGAATCGTGGATTCAGAGTGCGACACATACCGGGGGAAGCCTTCTGTGTGGCGGACAGCGGAACGGCGCAATTCTCGAGGCCACCCTGTTAGAAAATGTCGCCAAGACCGAGCAACTCTGCACCCAGGAAGCGTTCGGACCAGTCGCCATTCTTAGCTCATTCTCGAGCTTCCAAGAGGCTTTGACACAGATCAACGACAGTGATTTCGGCCTTCAAGCCGGCATTTTCACTCGGGACCTCTACCAAGCACTCGATGCCTGGGATCGTCTCGATGTCGGGGGTGTCGTGATTGGCGACGTCCCGTCATGGAGAGTAGACAACATGCCCTATGGAGGCGTAAAAGATAGCGGCCTCGGTCGAGAAGGGATTCGCTTCGCCATCGAAGACATGACTGAAATAAGGAATCTCATTATCCGTACCCCGTAGAACGCCTGAGTCCTACAGACAAGCATGCCCCACTCAATTTGCGAACCTTTAGAAAAGAATCACATGCCCCAAGAGGAACCGTCCGGAAAATCTGAGCAGCCGTCCAAGCGTTTCCTCAAAGTCTGGGATGAGCCTTTCTCTTCTCCTGGCAAACCTGCCAATGTGATCGCACGCGCTTGGAAGGACTCTGCGGAATGAGAGAAACCACCGAAGAGTTTGACGTGATCGTGATCGGCGGTGGAAGTGGGGGCTACGCCGCCGCAAGAACTACCCAGAGTCATGGAAAAAAAGTCGCAGTGATCGAAGGCGGCAAAGAGGTCGGAGGTCTCTGCATCTTGCGCGGCTGTATGCCGACCAAAGCCCTTCTCTATGCCGGAGAAGTGTCCCATCTCGCCAACGAAGCAGCCACCTGGGGAATCCAAGTCCCAGAAGTCAACGCCGATTTCGCTAAGGTGATGGCACGCAAGGATTCGCTGATTAAGGATTTCGCAGACTATCGACGAGAGCAACTCAGTGATGGACGCTTCACGCTTGTTCGGGCTCATGCCCACTTTATCGATTCAAACACCCTTCAGCTCAGCACCGGCGAAACCCTCAAAGCCACTTCTTTCGTGGTATCAACAGGGTCTGTCGTTGGGCCTCCACCAATTCCCGAACTCGCCTCCATGGGATACATTACTAGTGACGAGGCTCTGTCCCTTTCGGAGGCTCCAAAATCGTTGATCGTCCTCGGCGGAGGCGCTGTGGCGGTCGAGCTGGCCCAGTTCTTTCAACGGATCGGCACTCAAGTCACCCTGATACAGCGAAGCAAGACGATTCTGCGTGAGTTCGATGAAGAAGCGGCGATGGAAGTCGAAAAAGCGCTCGTCGCTGAGGGTATGAAGGTTTTCACCGGAACAAGCATCACTAGCGCGGGAAAGAAGGGGGCAATTAAAGAGATCGAATTTCAGCATGAGGGAGAGACGAAAACAGTTTCGGCATCAGAAGTCCTTATGGCTCTCGGGCGACAGCCGAACACAGCGTCACTCAATTTAGAAATGATCGGCGTCAACGTAAAGAAGGGGCGTATTCAGTGTAACCCAAAAATGCAGAGCACCGTACCACACATCTTTGCAGCAGGCGATTGCACGGGACCTTATGACGTCGTCCACATCGCGATCCAGCAAGGAGAACTCGCCGCACACAACATCGTCTACCCCGATGCTCCCAATGAAATTGATTACCGATTGAAGCTCAGCGTCGTATTCACTGATCCTCAGATCGGCCAAACAGGACAGACAGAGCGTGAGCTCAGTGAGAGCGGGATCGAATATCGCACGGCGAGCTACCCATTCAACGATCATGGGAAATCAATGATCATGAATTGCCAATTCGGCTTCGTAAAACTTATTGCCGATGCAAAATCTGGAGAAATTCTGGGCGGCACCTGTGTCGGTCCCTCAGGAGGAGAACTCATTCACGAAATCACGGTTGCAATGGCAGCGAGAATGACCGTTCACCAATTTGCAGCAATTCCCCATTACCATCCGACGCTCGCTGAGATCTGGACCTATCCAGCAGAAGACCTTGCCGACGAGATCCCCCTCTGATCCCACAAGACGCAATCATAGATTAAAGATCCGCCTCGCTCACCAGAAAGCGTGCTTGTAGGCCCCTCCACCCGAGGAGAGAGACCTGGCTATTTAACAAAAAATCAGCCAAAGCAAGTCTCGGCAGGGCTTGAAATTCAAATTGCTTCGGCTACATTGTCGCCGTCCGAGGTGCTAATCCTACATGGAATTAGGGTCAAAGGAACGCTTATCCCACTGTCGCATGAGAGGAATTTCTCTTACTACAGCGTTAGAAAGCCCTGATTTCTCCAACGAGATGCCCGGTCAAATCGTCGAATAGATGTTGAAATGAGCGAGGAAAAGAAAACAGATCTAGATCAATCAGAAGAAAACCAAGAAGTTCTTGAGTCCGAAGCCGTCGACGTCGAGGTCGTTCAAGCTTCAGAAGCCTCGGATGAAGAGAATAGCGAAGAAACTGCCGCCACCACCGAGGAACCCGAAAACACGGAACCCGTGACGCTATCCGCCGAAGAGCACAAAGCACTCCAAGATCTGTCTCTTATACACATCTCCGAGCCCACGAGACCTCTCTACATCTCG
>CAJXVR010000037.1 GCA_913061285.1 uncultured Verrucomicrobiota bacterium
TACGAGATGTAGAGAGGTCTCGTGGGCTCGGAGATGTGTATAAGAGACAGCCGACGGAGAGCTCGAGACCGGTATCCTGGCAACCCCAGTGAATGATAGTCTGCTTGAGGAACTCGAGCTCTTCGAAGAACCCTTTTTCCTAGCGGTTCCTACACGGCACCGCCTTGCACGTCAGAACAAGGTTGAGGTGCCAGATCTCGGGACCGATCAACTCCTCCTACTCAAAGACACCCACTGCCTCAAGGAACAGGTAGTTGGGTTTTGCACCGCCCATCGTGTCGATGGAAACCAGCAGTCTGCGGCCTCGAGTATCGCCACTCTGCTGGCCCTCGTCAGATCTCACGGCGGAATCACTTTCCTCCCACAGATGGCAATCGAGCATCCAAACAAACCGACGGGCATTCGCTGCCTTCCAGTCACCCCCTCTCCCACACGAAAAATTCGTCTTGTTTTCCGCAAGACGTCTCATGTCGGACGCCGGCTTGCAGAGGCCCTTCAGTTGTGTCTCGATCCTCAGTCAAACGCATTAACCATAAGTTAGTGACTAAGCATGACACCTCTACATAGACGGCTTGTTATCGAGCCCAAATCTGTCATGATTCCGCCACAAGCTCTCCCACACGAAAATGAACATGAAGACGCTGTCCATTCGAATCCTCTTTCTCGTCACGTTATTGGCACCTCGCTTCGGCTACGCTGAAGCGAATCGTCCCAACATCGTCTTTCTTTTTAGTGACGATCTGACCACCCAAGCCATCTCTGCCTACAATTACGGCCTAAAACTTCCGCCGACACCCAATTTTGATCGTCTGGCACGCGATGGGATGCTCTTCGAGAACAGTTTTTGCGGGAACAGCATTTGCACGCCATCACGAGCAACCGTGATGACCGGTCTCCACAGCCACAAGAACGGCATCGTCAATCTAGGCGGCGCGCTCGATCCACATCGCCCATCGTGGCCGAAGAAACTCAAGCAGAGCGGCTACACCACTGCCGTCTTCGGTAAATGGCATATGAAGACGAAGCCAAACGGATTTGACGATTGGGAAGTTTTCAGCGGCCAAGGCAGCTACTACAACCCCGATCTTTTTAGCGCCAAAGGCAACCGACGCGTGGAAGGACATTCTACAGATGTTGTTACCGACGTCGCTTTGAATTGGCTGGATAACCGGGATCACTCTAAACCCTTCGCCCTCCTAATTCAGCACAAGGCTCCCCATCGAAACTGGAAACCCAGCATCAAGGAACTCGAACTCTATCGCGACATGACGTTCCCCGAACCTCCGAGCCTTTTTGACAACTACGAGAGCCGCATTGCCGCCAAGAACCACAAGATGGGAATCGACGAGCACATGCGCATGGACTCGGATCTCATGATGTTCCGAGGCGACCAAGCCAATAGAGTTCTGGGCCGCTTCACCCCAGAACAGCGTGAAGCCTATCTCGCCGCTTTCCAAGAAGAGAATGATGCTTTCATAGCAAATCCGCCAACGGGCAAGGCATTGGTTCGCTGGAAATATCAACGCTACATGAAGAATTACCTCCGCTGTGTCGCCGGGGTGGACCGCAATGTAGGCAAGGTGCTTGATCGTCTTGACGAGCTGAATCTTACCGAGAACACGATTGTTGTCTACTGCGCCGACCAAGGCTTCTACCTGGGCGAACACGGATGGTTTGACAAACGATGGGCCTATGAAGAATCCCTCCGCATGCCTCTCATCGTCCGATGGCCTGGCACAGTGAAGAAAGGCAGCCGTTCTTCGGCGATGGTTCAAAACATCGACTACGCCCCCACGCTCCTCGACATGGCCGGAGTCAAACTCGACTGGGAGGTCCATGGCATCAGCCTTCTCCCTTTGCTAAAAAATGGAGGCGCAGCCCCCGAGAACTGGCGCTCAACGATCTACTATCGCTACATCGATGGCGGCCACGGAGTCCCGCAACATAGTGCGATTCGAACGAAGGACTTCAAGCTCCTCCATTTCGATCAACCAAGAAACGCGGCGGAAGAAGCCAGTATCTGGGAACTCTTCGATCTCAACCAGGATCCTCAAGAGATGCTCAATCTTGCCGGAAAGAGAACCCATGCAACCAAACTTAAGTCAATGAAGGCGCTCTTTCACAAGACCAAGCAGTATTACGGTGATTCGGACGAAGGAGTTTGGACAAACCGACGAGGCGTGCGATTCGCCGACGAAGACTACATTCGCCCTCCTCGTCCTCGACGTCGATAACAGGCAAACTACCCCGAGCGCACCCGACTTGAATGCTCTGCAAACAGTCAGTGCGACAGGCCCTCGATTCATTCGCACAGCCGTCGCCGTCGCCCTAGCTATCCTCGCATCGACGGTCGCTCCAACCTGCCATATGACGGCAGCGGAGCAAAATAAAGGGGCCGCCCTTGGCATCGGCCCCAGCAATGTTGAGCGAACCTTAACGGCGATCCGCGATCCCAATTCCTCGGTCGTTCTTGTGGCAGCCCACCGAGGCGGCTACAAGAACGACAAACTTGACCTCGCTCCAGAGAACTCGATTGAGAACATTCTAAATTGCCAGCGGAAGGGATACGATCTCTACGAAACCGATATTCAGCGCACGAAAGATGGTCACTTTGTCATCATGCATGATCCGACCATCGACCGAGAGACCAACAGCCATGGGGAGGTTCGCAACCATTCTCTGAAGGCGCTCAAACAGCTCCACAAGCGATATCGCGATGGCACCTTGTCGACAGCAAGAATGGCGACCTTAGCGGAGTTTCTGACGCAAGGGGATGGACGCACAATATTCAAGGCAGACCTCAAACCAGGTGTCAGCACCTACTTTAAAGAACTCCTCACGCTTATCGAGGAGCAGGATGGCTTTGACAAAGTCATCTTTCGGGTGCCCTACCATGAACTGCCGCGATTCATTCAGTACAAGACCGACGGCCTCGTTTGGCCCCGTCACAGCCTCATGTTCCGAATTAAGAATCGATTCGAGTTGGACCACGTCATTAAGGAATTCAATCCCTCACTCATCCATATCGATGTGAAACGCAACGACCCAGCAAACGACGAAACCCTCGATCTCATTCGCGATGCCCGAGACCGCGGGCTTCATATTCAAACCCACGCCGAGGGTGAGCCCGAAGATTGGTCAAAACTTGTCTATGCTGGGGTGCGTATGTTCCATACGAGCGCCCCAGACCAACTCGCGCTCTTCTGTCGGACACTCAACGCATCAGCCCACCGATGAGCCACGCCGTCTGCGCCGCCCGAGGGCGAGACAATTCTGCCCAACCCGTCCCAAGAGAATCAATGAAACCGACTCGATCTAAACTCGCCGCCATTCTACTGTTGGCCCTACTACTCTCCGTCACTGGGCAAGGCGCAGATCGCAAATCGCAAACCGCCCCAAACAGACCAGCCAAACCCAACATCATTTTCATCTTCATCGATGACCAAGGTTACTACGACCTCGCTTGCTACGGCGCAACCGAGGTCAAGACTCCGCGAATCGACGCGATGGCAGCGTCCGGGACACGCTTCACCGACTACTACGCAGCGGCACCCATTTGTAGCCCCTCAAGAGCCGGTCTTTTGACGGGGTGCTACCCCAGACGAATCGGCAACGAGATTTGGGTACACCGCGCCGATTCCCGCTCAGGAATTCATCCCGACGAACTAACCATTGCCGAACTGCTAAAGGAGAACGGTTACACCACTGCCTGCGTCGGAAAATGGCATCTCGGATTTCGCGAGCCATTCCTCCCGCGCAATCAAGGCTTCGATCACTACTTCGGCTTACTTCACAATCTAGACCCGGTTGAGATCATCTACTTTAAGGACACAGGCGGCGTTCCATTGATGCGCAACGACACCGTTATCAAACGCCCAGCCGATCCCGCCGAACTGACAGAGCGATATACCGATGAAGCGATTCACTTCATCGAAAAAAATAAGAATCACCCCTTCTTCCTGTATCTTCCACACACCATGCTACATAATCCGCTTGGCGTTAGCGACGCGTTCAAGGGTAGCTCAAACTGGGGCGAATACGGCGACGCCATCCAAGAACTCGACTACAACGTCGGCCGCATCTTCGATTCGCTAACGCGCTTCGACATCGATGAGAACACCATAGTGATCTACGCGTCAGACAATGGCCGAGGTCCCGGAAGAACTCCGGAACAGAAGATTCGGGGACGAAAACTTTCAACCTATGAAGGCGGTATTCGAGTTCCTGCGATCGCCTGGGGTCCCGGCTTAGGTTTACAAGAAGGGCAAGAATCATCCACTCCTGTTCGTGCCATGGACTGGTATCCAACACTGGCGACCTTTGCTGGCATACGTGTCCCGGAAGGCAGAACTATTGACGGACGTGATATCAGCCCCTTACTCAAAGGGGAGACTCGCAGTGTGCCTTCCCCCATGGCAAATCAGTCACTGAACGCCTCCATACCACTACGACGACGATGGGATCCAGCGGGCGAATGGGCGCCCCTCTTCAGCCGCGAGGAATACAACGATGCTTTTTTCTATCATGGAAGCCACGGTGCACTCGCAGCCGTCCGATGGAGTCATTGGAAACTCACGCTCCACCCAACGCTCCAACTCTTCGACCTCACCAAAGATCCGGGAGAATCCCAGAGCATGCGCAATCGCGAAATCTCGCGCAAGCTACGCGGCATGACAGTCTTGTTTCAGGAAGAAATGCGTCTTGACGCTCGCCCCGCAGGAGACGCCCTCGATTGAAGCTTCAAACTCGAATTGAAGCGACTCATCCGACTATTTTCTATCGTTTCGCTCTCGAGTCCCCTTGGGCTCGTCCGCTACACTCGCTGAAATGGCAGGAACGGACGCAAAGAAATCAGACGATCGAGACACGTGGAATCACACGACTCCCGTGACGTTCTCGCCCCTATTTGATTGGCCTCCAAGCCCAAAGGATATTCTCCTCACCCTAACGAAACGTTGGGTCACACTGACGCGAAATGTCCTCTTTCTCTTGATGGCGTGGTTGGTCTATCGAGTTTCGCTCCAAGATTTGACAACCTTTCAGTCACTGTCAGCGAACTGGATCCTCCCAGTTTTCTTGAGAAACTTCCTTTTCATGACACTGATCGCGGGCGGACTTCATCTCTACCTTTTCACCCTGAGAGCCCAGGGAAAGAAGCTCAAATACGACCACCGTGACGATCTAGAAAAAAGCGGAAAGTTTTCGTTTCGAAATCAAGTCTGGGACAATGTGTTTTGGTCCCTGGCAAGTGGTGCGACAACGTGGTCACTCTATGAAACCTTCTATTTATGGGCCCTAGCAAATAGAATGGTGCCGAGCTTTGCTATCACTGATCATCCTTTCATCTTTGTCGCCTGGCTCCTCATTCTCCCCGTTCTGACCTCCTCGCATTTTTACCTCGTGCATCGCTTGCTTCACTGGCCTCCCCTTTACAAACGTGTCCACCGCCTCCACCATCGCAACATACACATCGGCCCCTGGTCGGGGATGTCAATGCACCCTGTCGAGCACGTCATCTATCTCTCATCCGTCCTCGTGCATTTCGTCCTTCCATCGCATCCCGTGTTGATGCTCGTACACCTGTATAGCCGTTCCCTGGGGCCCGCGTTCTCTCACTCCGGATTTGAGAAACTATTAGTCAAAGATACCGCCATTTTTGATTCCGCCGATTTCCACCACCAACTGCATCATCGCTTTTTCGAATGCAACTACGGCACCGTCGACGCTCCCTGGGACCGATGGTTTGGTTCCTATCACGATGGATCCGACGAGGCAACCCGACGGGTTCGGGAACAGAGAAAGCGCATGTATCGCAGCAAGCCCGCAGACTAAGAACACTCACATCGGCGGTGAAACCGCTGGTAGATTGATACAAACAGAACGATGAAAACCCTTTTCCTACTTCTCTTGTTTTTGCTGGCCAGCCCGATTGCAACGGCACGAGACCACGCAAGACCAAATATCATATACTTGATGCTCGACGAATGGGGCTATTTCGAGTCGGGCCACATGGGGCATCGTGAACTACTGACACCCAACATTGACCGATTCGCGAGTGAAGGAATGCGCTTTACAAACGCCCTAGCCGGCGCCCCCGTATGCGGCCCCACTCGTTGCACTCTACTCACAGGCCTTCATTCAGGCCACACATCCATGCGTATCAACAACGGCTTCGCTCCAATCCGAGAAGAGGAACCAACGATTGCGAGCATGTTAAAGAAACGCGGTTACGCAACCGGCGGATTCGGCAAGTGGGGTATCGGAGGTCGCGGCACCTCAGGCGTCCCTGAGAAACATGGCTTCGACGAATTCTTTGGCTACTACGATCAAGTTCACGCCCACACATTCTACCCCAAGTATTTGATCCACAACAGCGAGGAAGTCCCACTCAAGGGCAACAAAGGAACGAGCTTCTACGAAGGAGAAACACATGCTCAAACTGAAATATTCAAAGAGTCCGTACGCTTCATTCGCGAGAACAAGGACACGTCCTTCTTCTGCTACCTCCCCTGGACACCACCCCACGGTCTCTGGGGCATCGACGAAGACGATCCGTCCTGGCAACTCTTCAAGGACAAACCCTGGAAAGCGGGGCAACGAACCGAGAACGACGCCAAAGTCTACGCCGCATTCATCCATATGATCGATCGGCAACTTGGAAAGATTATCGCTCTCCTCAAAAAACTCGGGATCGACAACAACACCCTCTTCATTCTCTGTGGCGACAACGGCGGCCAAGACTACTTTAAGAGCGCAGAACGCCCTCACGGTTTCTTTGGGCCCAACCTCAACCCAAACACCGGAGAACGATTTCGAGCCGGTAAAGGCTCTCTCTACGAAGGCGGGCTCAGAGTTCCCTTTCTAGTGCGTTGGCCCGGACATATCAACGCCGCGTCCGTTTCCGACCACCTCCTTTACTTCCCTGACGTGATGCCGACCCTAGCGGCCCTCACCCAATCGAAGAGCCCTAAAACGGACGGCCTTTCTTTCCTTCCCACGCTCCTTGGCAAACCCGGGCAAGCAGAGCACGAATACCTCTATTGGGAATATCAGGGACAAACAGCAGTTCGCGCGAGAAACTGGAAGGCCTATCACTCAAGAAATGGCGATTGGGAGCTCTACAATCTCGCGAACGACATCGAAGAACAAAACAACCTCGCAGACACCGAGCCAGGAACATTAAGCCGCCTCACAACATATGCCAAAATCGCCCATGAACCAGTGAGAGCAGGCAAGATCTACAATCGCACCCTCACGGAAAAAGATCACCGCCAGGCCCCGCACCAGAGAAACCAAAAAAGGCGTTAACATCTGCCGAGCCTTATCGTTTCATGCGCTCCGGATGCGAAGGCGCATCGCTCAGGCTAACGGGACTCGGTAATCGACAAGCTTGTGATTTCTTCCAGAGAATCAGATAAGGCTGATTTGAAATTCCCTTAGATCTAGCCCCCCCACGCTTACATTGGTCGAGACAAGAAATGAAAATTGCCAAAACACCCTTAGAATCAATCCGAATCAAGTGGACAATCTACGGCATCCTTACGGCAGCTATTCTCCAAGGATCAATCGCGGTAATCAACTTCTTCCTCGGTAGACCAGTCGATGGACAGGACGTCATTCCTTCTATTGGGGCCGTATTTGCCATTATTTTTGCTGTTCACGGAGCCACCTATTCAGCAGCAAGGACACAGAAGAAATGACCACTCACAACAAAACGACAAGGGGCGTTTCCGGAGTGGGAAAACCCAGGGAGAATTTCAGGGAGTAGACAAATGAAAGCAAAGCAGAAAAGCAACAGGTCTGCATTTGGACTTGGCTTCGGAATACTAGTGGGAGCACTCGTCGGCCTAGCCATTGGGCATCTCGTTTGGGGGCTGCTTGGAGGGATGATGTTCGGTTTGGTATTCGGGGCAAGATCAGGCGATAAGACAAACGACGATCGAGGCATCTGAGTTAGGACCTCAAACTAGCCAGAAACCCAAGTCGATCGCCTTCGCTATTCAAGGCACGGCAATGACACATTGATCTCGAGGAACAAATGAAACAAAGAATTAAGGACATAGATCTAGGCAACCAAAGGATTGATTCGATTCAGATGTGAGTACAAGTATCAACTCCCAGTGGGCTATATTACGTCACCGCCTTCAGCACTGTGGTGCCAATAACGATGCCAAAGCAACCACATTTTCCATTGAAAACAACCAGCTAGCAACCTACCTTTTCGCCCACTAGCAACCCACTTTCGAACCAATGAACAAACCCATCAAAATTGCTCTTTTGTCTACTGGAGTAGGAACTGCTGTCGTCATTGCAATCGCTTCGGTTTACCGGTTCACCGATATCAGCGACGACCCGATGCCAGTCGGTGTCGCGGTAGGAGTGTTTGTCGGCATGATCTTTTCATCGACAAACGCGGCCTACATCCAAGGAAAAAAAGACGCCATAAAGGACGCGAAGACTGTAGATCAAACCTAGCCCCCCCCTCTCGAGAGAAAATCAATTGGCTCCTCAATGGAATCAATGGCAGGACGCCATAACCCCTTTGAGAAGGTCTACGGTTGAACTACCCCACTACTCTGGTTTCGTGAAAGAACCGGGCTCCAGAGGCAGATCTTCGGCCTTCAACCCACTGGTTAACCACCAGCTCATCCCGATCACTCCAACGCGGACGAGAACACTCATCGAAAAATTCCGTCGAACCGCATGGATGGAGTTACCTGTGTGCTTAAGCTTAAGCCAGGCAAACGCTTCCTTAGCATTTTCTAGATTTCAAAAGCCCTGCGCACTACCGCTCCACGCGGCGTTCGTTATCATCTGATGAATTCTTGGCGAAGCTTTAGATCGCTACCTTAGACCAGACCGAAGATTTTCGCAGCTAACCACAAACCAACCACCAGCAAGGCAAACGAAGACAGCCACAGAAACACATCCCAGATCAACCGAGGTTGAAAGTTCTTGGAGGTACAGCGATAGCGGTAGTAGAGCGCAGCAAATCCTAGAATGGGCAGTAAGAAGGTGTTCATCATTCCGGCTAAGAGGATCAAGAACTTTGGCTCTGGGAAAAAGACGAACATCACAAACGAGACGACCGGCAGCCCCAAACTCAGCCAGGGACGAAACCATTCTCGTTCGATCGGCTTCCGCCCCGCTTTGGTAAACAACGAAAGCGCATCCGAGAAGACTAGCACAATGCTGGCAGTTCCGACAAAGAAGGTGGAGAACAGAACAGCAATGGACCCAAAAAGGAATAGCGTCACCCCGGCATCATTAAAGGCGGGTTCATACATCGCAGCGAGTGTCCGGATCAAATCAAGCCCTTCTGGTCGCAAATCTGCGCGACTCAGAACCGCCGCCCCCATGAGGTAGAAAACGACCGTAGAGAAAGTATAGACGACCATCGAAAGCCAGGCGTCCCATCGCATGACTCGATTCCACCCGATCGCCCGCGCTTCCCACTCAGCGGAGTTCTCAGGCGGTCCGATAAACCGAGCGTACCCCTTCTCCAAACACCAATAGGGATAGTAGACAAGCTCCCCGGCTGCCATGCCGATAATTCCAAAAGTGGCGAGCGCCGTCGCAATCGGTTGGAGGCCTTCCCTTGCTGGTGGCAGCCGAAAGCTCAAGCCATTCAAGATATCGGACATTTGAACCGCCCAGGTCGCATTCTGCTGTAGCAAGACCAGATTGCCGATGGAGAGCACGGTAAAGCCTCCAACCATGATCATCACTGTTTTCTCGATCACCCCATACCGCCCCCAGAACAGAATACCACTAGTAAACACCGTCAATAGGAAGGCCCAATAATAGGCGTCACGCCCGGAATCTAACGGCTCTGCGGAGGTCACCGTTTCTTCCGTTGATTCCGCCGCCACCGCAGCCCCCTCACCTGTCACCAGAGCGATCTGAGCCTTCACCTTGGCATCAGCAGCTTCGTTGAACGCTTTTCCTTCCTCAGAAAGTGGCACTGCAATCGTTACCGATTGCCCAATGGACCCAACAATCCCCCCGTACTGTCCCACGCTCGCGATTAACATTAATAGCCAAAGCCAAACCGCCCAGTGAACCCCTCTCGGCTTTGCCCCTGGCAGTTGGGAGAGTCCCTCCAGAGCGGTCTTCCCAGTAGTAATCGTATAGCGCCCGATCTCTAGTTGAGCAAACACCTTGATCACACAGCCAACCAAGATCAACCACAACAGCCAGAATCCCGCTTCCGCCCCCGTCAAGGTGGTCGCGATCAACTCACCGGATCCCACAATCGACCCGGCAACAATCAAGCCAGGGCCGAGCTCTTTGAGAATCCCTATTACGGTCGTCGGAGCGGGGCGAACCCCTTCTCTACTTTTCATATCTGGATTAGTTATTTCGATTCGCGGCCGTCTCCAACATCACTCAAGTGACCTTGGTCTCATCTTTCAAGTATGGCGCCAGTTTGTCCCAATCGAACGAAACTCCGATCCCCGGTTCATCGGGCGCAATCGCACGATGATTACGAATCTGGACCGGTTGCTTGGTATACTGGTCAATCGGAAAACTATGGTACTCCATCCATCCTCCGTGGGCCTGAGAAGAAACGAGACTCACCGCTAGCTCTTGCATCCCGTGGGAACAGACCGGAACCTTATGCTTGGCGGCCAAGGCAGCTACTCTGAGCCATCCCGTAATCCCCCCACAATTCGATGCATCGGGCTGAATGAAGGAGAGCTGTGATTGATCGAAGGCGTAGCCAAACTCATGGATCGTATGAAGATTTTCCCCCATCGCCAAAGGAATCTGAGTCCGGTGGGCGATCCGAGCGTAGCCCTGATAGTCGTCAGGAAGTGTGGGCTCTTCAAACCACATAATATTGAATGGTTGAAACCGCGTGGAGGCCTCAATCGCTTGCTCAACGCTCAGTGAATAGTTCGCATCAACCATGAAGACGATTTGATCACCGATCAAGTCGCGTACCGCCCTGACCCGCTCGACATCTTCGTCCAAGGATTCTCGCCCAACTTTGATCTTAACGGCTTCAAAGCCTTGTTCTAGATACGAACGAATATTGTTGAGGAGTTTTGGCAAGGGAAACATGAGGTCTATCCCACCGGCATAGGCTCGGCAAGAATTCCCGGCTCCACCAGCCCGTTGCCATAGAGGGCGACCTTCTCGACGGCAGCGAATATCCCAGAGACTGATATCAATGGCCGAGATGGCAAACGAAGCAATGCCTCCACGCCCGACATAGTGAATTCGCCATTCGCAGAATTCATTGATCGCTTCTACCTCTGATCCGTTGCGACCGATAAGGTCTGGAGCCAGATCATAGTCGATCATCGCCTTGATCGCGCGCCCGCCTTTCCCCCCTGTATAGGTGTATCCCGTGCCTTGGCTCCCATCGGATAGCTCAATTGTGGAGGTAACGAGCTCGAAATGACTATGGGCAGGATGCTTCGCATCCATCAGAACTTCGGCAAGGGGCACCTCAAACCGTTGTGTCCTGATACTAGTAATTGTTGCCATATCGATTCCCGATCCCCAATTCACAGAGCCCCCCAATAATGAGCTGAGGTTAGCGTCGGCGGATAAGCTCCCACCTTGCCGGATTCACGGATCGGAATCAAGTATCACCCGCATCAAGGTTCTGCAACACCCGCGCGAACCAAGTCGGGCAAAGGTGCCACATCACGAAGCGCCTCCGTTATCTTAGACCGAAGCCGCACTCAAATCGTGAGCTCTATCCCACCGATGAAGCTACGATGCACATTCAGTCCTTCGTCCAAGACAAGAAGATCGGCTCTTTTCCCAACCGAAAGACTACCCAGCTCGGTATCCATACCTATGCGAGAAGCGGGCGTCAGGCTTGCCATTCTTACTACATCCGGAATCGAGGCACTGGTATCCTTGACCATCGTTCGGACAAGATGCGCCATCCCTGATACGGAGCTTGCCAATGAGCCGTTCTCAACAAAGCCCACGTTGCCATCGCTCTCAAACCAGGCCCCATCCTCTTGGGGACCAAAGCGATACTTGCCTGGAACGAGATCAAGTGCTCGATTCGCATCCGTAACCAAACAAAGTCTGTCGGCCCCGATCATTCGATAAGCAAACTCCAATAGATCAGGAGCTAAATGCTGGCCATCCGCAATGACCTCCGTGCTCATTTCGCGATTCATCAAGACGAACTGTTCCATACTCGCCTGGAACGGAGCTCCCAATCGCTGACGAATCGTTGAAACGCTGCTCATCGCACACCAGAAATGATCCACATGACGCATCCCGGCATCGAAGGCAGCTTGCATCTCTTGAAAACTGGCATTCGAATGACCGCAGGTCACCAAGCACCCGCGCGCCTTGGCTTCTCGATAAAAGGCCTCTGCTCCAGGGAGCTCGGCAGCACAAGTGGCTACTTTGATGATTTCGAAATCAAAGGCAGCCTGATACTCATCGGCCGAAGGATCTCGCCTTCCTTCCACCGAGTGACACCCAACCTTGTCGGCGGCAAAATATGGCCCATAGTAGTGAACACCACCAATCCGCGCGCCCTGACTAGTCCCCCAAGCGGCTTTGACATCCACACAGGCTTGAAGCATTCGTTCAAGTTGAACCCGCGAGCCAGTCGTTGTGGTAGGAAAGATGGTCGTTGTCCCATGGCGGGCATGAGCTCGGTTCGCCGTGATCACGGCATCGGGCGTGCCATCCATATAGTCCGCTCCATTCCCGCCATGGACGTGCAAGTCGACATATCCAGGACCGAGAAAGGCGCCTGCCAGATCAATCCGCTCACCAGCAGTCCGAGACAAGATACTCTCGGATGAACCGACTTCTAGAATGCGCCCCTCAGAAACAACCAGGGCCGCATTGTCAAGGAGGCGATCCTCCAAGATGATGCGGCCCTGGTGAAAAACGATCACGGAACGATCAATCGCGACGTTGCAGTTTTGAAAGCAATCGGAGAATTTCCAGGTAGAGCCAGACAAGGGTCACGAGCAGCCCAAAGGCCCCATACCACTCCATATACTTTGGAGCACCCGCCGCAGCTCCGTTCTCGATGAAGTCGAAATCGAGCACGAGATTCAATGCCGCGATCACCACCACCACCAAACTGAATCCAATCCCGAAAATTCCTGTCGAATGAATCAAGGGAACATCCACACCGAACATTCTGAGAATCATCGCGACGAAGTAAAACATCATGATGCCCCCCGTCGCAGCAAAAAGACCGAGTCTAAAATTCTCCGTCACTTTGATCCAACCGGTTTGATAGACGAACAAGAGACTGAAGAGCGTACCGAAGGTCAGACAAACGGCATTAAAGACAATCCCTGGAAATCGCATCTCGAACACCGCTGAGATCCCGCCCAAGAATAGCCCCTCAAGCCCCGCATAGAGAGGCGCTGTGAACGGAGACCACTCTTTCTTAAAGGCCGTCACCAAAGCCACAATAAAGCCACCAATGGCCCCTGCGATCACCCACCCCGAGGATTGCCCCGTAGCCATGGCCCGGTTCCAAGTAAAGATGGCACCGCATACGACCAGGAGCAGCAAGGCCCCGGTCTTCAAAGCCGTGCCATTGATCGTCATGGTATTGGTATCACCAAACGACCGCATCCCTGAAAAGGTCTTGGCGTTTAGAATTGGATTGGCTGTTCTCATAAAATCAATTTCGACTCAACTTCGATCAAACTACAACTGGGCCAAGCCTTTGTCTAGAGCCGTATAGAGAGCCTGCATTGTTTCTTCAGTCTCATCTCCCATGTTCGACAGCCGGAAGGTCGTTCCCTTCACTTTCCCATAACCGCCGTCGATGAGAATTCCCTGCTCCTTCACATTCTTTTGCAATTGCGCCACATCAACGACTCGACCACCGCTTCGAGCACCATTGTTGATACACGTCAAGGTCTGCGACTCATAGCCCGATTCAGGAAAGAGGGTGAATTCATTCTTCGCTGCCCACTCCCGAGTCAGCGCTGAGAGCTGTGCATGGCGCTGATAGCGGTTTTCGAGTCCTTCACTAAAGATGTCTTCAAGCTTCGACCGCAAGGCGTAGATATGCCCAATCGAAGGAGTACTCGGCGTCATGTTTTTCTCGGCGTTTTTCTGGAACTCGAGAAAATCAAAGTAATAGCCGCGATCATTAAGGGTCGCCGCTTTTTCTAAGGCAGCAGGAGAAACTGCGAAGACGCCAAATCCGGGCGGTAGCGCCAGTGCCTTCTGGCTACCAGTGAGGAGCACATCTATCCCTAGCCGATCGAACTCGATCTTCACGGCAGAACAGGACGTCACGGAATCAACAATGAACATCACGTCGGGATATTTCTTTTTCAACGCCATGATATCCTCCAGGGGATTCATGACACCGGTCGACGTTTCGTTATGAACCAAGGTGATCGCATCGAACTCACCCGTCGCCAATTTCTCATCGATCTGATTCGGCAGAATTGGTGACCCCCAATCCACTCTGAGGGCGTCCGCCTCCTTACCGCAGCGCTTGGCCACATCTAACCACTTATCCGAAAACGCACCACACATGCAGCAGAGCACCTTCTTACTCACCAAATTGCGAAGAGAGCCTTCCATCACCCCCCAGGCAGAGGAGCTGCTGAGAAAAACCAGCTGTTCGGTGTAAAATAGTTTCTGCAGCTGTGGCTGAATCTCACCATAGAGATCCTTAAAATCCTGGCTGCGGTGTCCGATCATCGGAGTGCAGAAGGCGCGATAAGTTTTCTCGCTCACTTCAACAGGCCCGGGGATGTGTAATTTCAGATTTCCCATAAGAAAGGGAGCAAATCTTCCACATCGAAAGAGTCATGGCAAGGGGGGAATGCTTCTGGTTTGGCGGAGCTTTTCGCCATTATCAGCCACAATGCAGCCCCCTTGCAGCCCTCAACCCCACTCTCGAAGCGCAGGAAACACCCGAGAAACGGCAAGCCAGGCGCCTGCCAATAACATCCCCAGCGCCGACAGCCAAAGAAAGCAGTCCCAAAGCCGCCCCGGCGTCAAACGCGCATCCGTTCGCCGATATCTGAAATACAATGCCGCTCCAGAGAGCATCGGAAGCAATAAGGCCTGAGTAAATCCCGCGGCCAAAATCAGCTGCGTGGGTTTTGCGAAGCAGGCGTAAACGACAAAACAGGACAACGGGAAGAAGGCGCTGAAGAACATTAACCATCGCTTATGAGACACAGCCCCCTGGCTTCTGAGGCCTAGCACACTTAAGGCATCGGTTGCCAAACGAGCCTTGCTGGCATTGGTAACGAAGAAGGTCGAATACAACACCGCAAACGAACCAAATAACAATACGGTTCCCGCCCAGTCCCCAAACACAGGACGATACATCACAACGAGGGTCGAAATCAATTCCATCCCTTGCGGTTTCATCCCGACCCGATGAAGGATCGCTGCCCCGAGAAGATAGAAGGCAACAGTTGAAACGGTATACACCACCATCGAGCAAAAGGCATCCCAACGAAGCACACGTAGCCATCCTTCTGCCCGACGATACCAGGCCTCACTCCCATCCCGGGGACCGACGAAGCGCCCATAGCCTTTCTCTTGGCACCAATAGGGATAGAAGACGAGCTCCCCCGCACCGACACCAATGATACCGAAGGTCGCGAGTGCCGTGGCCAAGGGATAGAGATCGCCCGTTTTCGGCGGGAGGCGAAAGCTTAAACCGGCAATAATGTCAGACCACTGAATCGCCCATCCCGAATGACTTTGAAGGAGAAAGACATTGATGACCGTCATCAATGTGAAGAAGGCGACCAAGGTCGTCGCCAAGGCTTCGATAAACCGATAGCGACCAAATACTAAGAATGCCGCGGTCAGAACTGAAATAATGCCAGCCCAGATGTAGTGATCTTTGACCTGGGTTTTAAGACGCCCCACCTCCCCCGCATAAGAATCTCCCTCAGAAATACTTCCCGTCTCCGTTGCGCTGGCAACTAATGCCTGGGTTTTCTGGGCAACGAGTTCATTGTAGGCCGTTCCGCTCTCCGTCAATGGGGCAGCAATCTGCAGCGCTTGCCCAACGCCCCCGACGATTCCCCCAAGCTGTCCGACACTGAACAGAAACATGATAAACCACAAGAGAACGAGCCAGTTCAGACGTCCCACCCGCGGCCCAGGAATTTCCGAAAGAGCGGACAAACTCGTCTTCCCTGAGACGATCACATAGCGGGCAATCTCAACTTGGACAAAAACCTTGACGACGCAACCGAGAATTATAAGCCAAAGCAACCAAAACCCCGCCTCCGCGCCGGTCACCGTCGTCGCAATCAATTCGCCCGATCCCACAATCGCCCCAGCAACCAACAAGCCGGGCCCGAGCGATCGGAGAATCCCTCCCACGGTAGAAGGTGCTTCTTTGTAGTCACGATCGGATGCCGGGGTCTTTGCCATGGTGCAGGAGTTGCGATGGTTCGAGTGCTAATGAGAACTACAAACGTTCGAATGAGTCTTAGAACATGCCAGTCGCTCGATGGAAACGACATCCCACGCTATCGCCATTGGGCTGCCCAGGTTGACGTTTGGAATTGGCTTCGAATATTCCACTCACGTAGCTCTGCAAGGAGTCGCTCCTTCTCACCCTTGACGTCCTTTTGGTTCCAAAGATTCTCTAGCTCGTTGGGATCGTTCTGTAGGTCAAACAATTGCCCCCAGGGCTCATCAAGAAAATGGACGAGTTTCCATTGCTTATCTCGAACCATCGTCATGAATTGTGAGGTCGTAAAATTGCCATCGCCCGATTGTTCGGCATACACATAGGAGCGCCCGGCATCGCTCTCACCCTCCAAGGCCGCGCGTAATGAAAGGGCTTCAAGTGGCTCAGGCTTCTTCGCGCCCGCTAACTCCAGCAGGGTCGGGCCGATATCCATCTGCTGGCAAAGGGCCTCCACAACTCGACCGCCACTAAATCGCTTTGGAGCCCAAACAATCATCGGCACCCGGGTCACCAAATCGTACATCGTCCACTTCTGGCTATGCCCGTGATCCGTCAAACAGTCGCCATGATCTGAAGTAAATACCACAATCCCGTTCTCCAAGTATCCCTGCTCTTCCAAAGCCGCCAGGATCTCGCCAATCTTCTCATCGATCATCGTCACGTTGGCCGAATAATAGGCACGCTGCCGATGGCGTTGCTCGTCACTCGGCTGCAACAGATGGACCACCGAGTCATGATCGACTTCGGTGTTGTGACGCCTCATCCCGTGAAAAGGTTTCGGTTGCCCCGCTAGTTCCTTCTCCGTCACCGGCAATATGGGTAGTTGTTTACTCAGATAGCGCTCTGCATACCGAGGGATCGGATCATACGGGGGATGGGGGCCAGGAAAACCAATCTGTAGAAACAGAGGATCCTTCTTAGGATAATTCTTAATCCACCAGGTCGCCAAATCCCCAACAAAGAAATCGGGATGCGAATCTTCAGGCAATTCCCACTCAAAGGCACCCAATCGCTCCCGATAGTCGGGGAGCTGACGGTAGAGTTCACGCTGTTGTTTCACCAATCCACGTGCCCGTAAGGCTTTGTCCCACTCATCGAGATAATAGCGCCCTTCCAAGTAGCGATCTTTATTCTCCACAACAAAGCGCTGATCAAATCCCAGGGGCGTCTCAAATGGCCAGGTATGCATCTTCCCAATGTTAGTACAGTGGTAACCCGCCGAATTGAGCGTTTCGACCCAGGAATGCCGCCACTCGTCGGCGTTCTTCAGAATGCCTGTTGTGTGGGGATATAATCCAGTGAAGAGACTCGCGCGCGCGGGAGCGCAGGAAGCAGCGCTGACGAAACAATGCTCGAAACTAACCCCTTCCCGAATCAAGCGATCGAGCACAGGAGTCTCCATGTGATCAAAGCCTAGTCCATTAATGGTATCGTACCGTTGCTGATCGGTAATGATGAAAATGATATTTGGTTGCTCGGAGGCCATAGCAGATACACCCCACCCAATCTACAAACCCTCAACGACTGCACAGAATCGTCAACATAAACCCGGCGACGTAAGGCACGACTCTAGACGCTTCTGCCCTCACCGTCGAGTAGGATCCGCGGTTGAAGAATCACCTCGAGCCCCCATTGCTCCAACGATCGTCACAACCAAACACGCGATTCAGTGAATGGGAACCGACCGTGAGAAGAACCCGCCTTAACGAGCCTCGGAATTTCCGGAACATGTCGTGTTGGCATCGGAGCAGAACCATGCTAAGTCTCATACGTGCAAGTTGAGAAACTCAAATACATCATCTGGGCCAAGGATCTGGATCGCGCCGTCTCGTTCTACCAGAGCGTCTTCGACGCCGAGGTCGTCAAACAATCCGAGGTCATGGCCGAGCTCTCAATTGCCGGGACGCTGATCGGCATCCACAGTGGCGGTGAGGGCAAGAGGACTTGGACAGGCATGAGTTTTCAGATCAGTGATCTCTTTGCCGGTTGCGAATTACTTCAAGCCCAGGGCGGTACCGTGATCCGCCCGCCAGAAGACACCCCAGAAGAACCGGCCCATCTCGCAATGTGTGCCGACACGGAAGGGAACGAAATCATGCTGACGAAGAAGCGAGGTTAGCACTCCGGGAGAGCCCCCCGGGGACGAGACGTTTTTCTCGCACTGGGCACCGTCACACGACACATCTTCCAGGCGAGGCACAATGCATTGCGATAAACAAAGGGAGCATTCATTACCAGGGGGAGGTACAGACCTGAACAATCCCCCCAACAAGGTGATGAGTGAGCACAGCAGCAAGATATGACGGAGAGCATCGGTAATTCCCGCAATCAAAAAATCTCCCCCCAGATCGTAGGCAGAGAGACGGTGCCCAGTCCCGAGGCGGCAAGATCATTTCCGGTCTGCTTGCTTGGCCTACCGCTCTTTGCCCCGGTTACTGAAATTCTAACCTCAGCTATCCGCCGAACCAATTCATCGAAAACGCAGCGTGCTAAGTATTTTGCTACGGCCTGCTTCGAAACCTTGTTGACAGCCGCGGAAGACAGCGAAATCCATCGCTTCTTGTCCAACGCCGACCATCTCTTTCCCAGTGGTCTTCCTGCCCGTTTCGCGAGCAAACAATTCGGCTTATCCTTTCAGAATAGTCACTCGCAACGAACGATTACGAATCAGCTACTCGACTATGCAGAAGCCAACGACAAGTCACTCTTTATCGTCGGGCAACGACCACAAAAACACGCCAAACCGGCGAGCAATATCTCAAAGCGCCGACCTCAACTCAAACTTGCCGGTGAGCGCTGGATCTGGCCAAAGGATTGGACAAACAAAGACGCGTTTGAACTCAACAAGCTACTGCAAGAGCGACGCCCGGATATCATTCTTTGCTCTCTAAAATACATCCCGGCAAAATCATGGATGGCTGAAAACGGCCGAGCCTTAGCAAAATCGATTGTTTTCGAACTTGGCTCGAGCGACCTTCTTTTCGAATCCATCACTGGGGTTCGTTACCAAAACAACTTCCACTCGTGGCTCCTACGTCCCTTCAATCGCTTTAAATTCCTTGCTCGATTTAATCTCCAGTACTTCAAGCGACTAGGAAAATTCATTGCCCAAAACTTCAGCCAACGACAGGTTCTGCGAAGCTGCCAAAGAAGAACGCAAGCCCATCCCAAGGACGCCCTCTTTCCTAGGGTTCCTGCCGAGGAGTTTGATCTCATTACCCTCCCCAGCCGATTCGACATATCGTTTCTACGGCGATTTCATTCAGAGTGGCACCAGCTCGCAAACGCGACCCAGGGGGTCGTTCTCAACGCGGCAGCTGTCGAGTCATTTGATATGATGACGCTAGGGACCCTCCTACACCTCACCCAAGCCCTCCAACAAGCAGGCCATCACCTTGTCATCCAAGACCCACCTCTTTCATTGGTTCGATTCATACAACACGCTAAACTCTCTTCAAGCCTGCATACTCGATACAATCAAGCTTCCGCAGAAGAGCTTGCTAGAGAAAGTGCATGGACCAGGGCCGGCGCTGTCGATCCCACAAGTGAAGCGATCGTGTGGAAAGGCAACGTTACCGCGCAGACCATCGATCGTATCTGGGAGGATACAACAGGAACGATCAAGCGGAAGGAACAAACCACCCAAAGCTTTCAAGTCGACCTAAACAAAGTCACCCTGCTAGATAGCACAGGCATTGGCACGATGATTAAGTTGAAAAAGCGTCTGAGCAAACAAGGATACCGCATCGCTTACGTTAACCCGAATCAGAACGTCCGAAAGGTTCTGGAGATGACCCAGCTTTCTGAATACCTCCTCAAGGACTAACCAAGAGAAGAGCGGCTCGCTTCGATTTCATTCGGGGTCAACAAATTTTAAAATTCTATCGTGGTTCCCACCAGGTTCGCTGTATTATTCCCAGAAATCCGAGCGATAAGGACAATGCAACTAGAAACTCAGGGCACCAAATTGGTTGTCTCAAAGGTTCCGGAGCTGACGGCGAGCAACGCGTCAGACATCAAGACGGAAGTTAAGGCTGCGATCGAGGACACGCATACTCAGATCGACATCGACCTTTCAACAACGGGCTTCGTCGATAGTAGTGGCCTCGGGGTGCTAATTGGGCTGCACAAGGCGATGGTAGCGAAGCAGGGATCGATCCGAATTCTCAATCCGGGCGAGAGCGTTCAGCAAGTCCTGGAGCTCACGCGCCTCCACCGCCTCTTCGAAGTCGTCATTTCAAATCCGAATGCTACCGAGTAAGGCACCCGTCAGATCTTGAGTTCGTGAGCGTGTCAAACCTCCTGAGCAATCAGATCTCAAACACCTCACACGCCCCCACAAATGGAGGAAGAACCTACGAACAAGCCCCGAATCCTCATCGGTGGCGTTCCCTTCGGGCGCGGCAATGTTGCTGATGAAGCGGTTGCGGAAGCGGTCGTAACGATCGTCCGTGAACTCTGCCCAACGGCAGAAATATCCGTCAGCACAGATCAGGAAGCTCCAACGCGGAAAAGGCTTAGCATAAAAACCAGCCCACTGATTGAGTTTCCGGATTCAAAGATCAGCCAGGAAATGACCCGTGAAATCATACGGGACCAGGACTGGATTATTTGGGCTGGCGCGTTTGGGCTTTCCGATTATCCGCTCGAAGCGCTGAGCCTCCTCGATCAGGCGCAGCAGGAAGGTGTCAAAACCATTATTTTCTGCGTTGGCCAGGACTCTCGGGCAACACGCCCCACTACGTCAGGCGCGAAGAAAGCACTCTTCGGAACGATTCGCTTTCTCACCGCTGGAATCGTCGATCTCAACGCAGAATCAGAGGCGAAGCGGGATGCGTCCCTCGTTGAAATAATAAACCGAGTGATCCCCAAGACGGATCTCGTCATCTTGAGAGATCACGCAACGGCCAACGAACTCGGCAAGCTCCTCGATGCACCGGAACCAAAGCTGATTGGGGCTGACCCGATGATCTCATTGACTTGTCAGGACATCGACACCTGTCGTTTTCCACGAGATACGATGGACTTTCTCGAACGATCCGATTTCAAGATCGCGCTCAGTATTTCTAGCGATTATCCTGCGGCCTCTTTGCGGAGAATCAAAAGCACACTGGATTCACTCATCACGAACAAGCAAGCCAAGTTCCTCGGTATCCCCTTGAATCCATCGACGGATACTCAGGCGCTTACCGAACTTCAATCCCAACTTGAAACTCCAGCAGCCATGCTTGTCCTCAAGGGAAGCTATGACCCGGACGAAATCATGGCGGCTACAAGCAGAGTTGACGTAGTGATTAGTGACCAACGCGAACTCCTCTTCCTAGCAGCGAACACGTTGACTCCCTTCGTCAACCTTGGACCTCACTCGTCTAGCAAAACGTTGGCCGAGCAATTTGGTCTTCCGACTGTTAACAATTGCAGCGATGTGGAATCCGAAATCTTCGCAAAGGAGATTGCGGAGCTCACGGAGATTCGAGCCTCCTTTCGAAAGAAAGCCATCACGGTGAAACTCGACATGCTCGCCCAGCTCAAAGCCGCAAAACAGCAGTTGAGTGATACGCTTAACCGCTAGCAGCAAGCCACCCTTTTCCCTGGCTCCATAACCTTTTGAGGTCGGCACCACACGGTTGCCCCGTCCAACGAAGGTCTCTTGTCCTACAAGAATAAAAAAAGGATGAGAACCTAAGTTCTCATCCTTTAAAATGATTGCCACTAACCTGAAAGGACAGCGGCGGCTGTCAAATCCCTATGAGGGATCAACGTGCTGGAAGTGAGTGACCGGTCTTTCGCTGCGTGCGAAGAGCCAACCACAAGATATCGGCATCCGTCGTTGACTGTGGCGTAGGCTTGACCCAACGGAATCGAACAGGGTTGATTCCTTGAGAGGCAGAAGCACTCCACTTATGAATCTCTGCATGTCCGTCAGCGAAGGCCAATCCACCAGCACTGTTATGATAGCTAGCAGGAAGGTCAACCCAAGGGTTGCCACGTTCCAATTCAGGAGTAAAACAACCAGCATCATTGATGCTATCTGGGTTCTCATCCATGTATACCCATGTTTGCGATGGTCCTGGATCGTTCAATCCTGAAGCCTTAGCAGTGTAGGTAGGATAATCGCGGGATGCCCAAGCATTGGTGTCATCACCGATGCGGATATTCCCAGAGATACTTCGAACACGCTCTGTCCAACCGAGACCACGTTGAGTTGGGCTCACTTTGTTGTCAGAAGGGCACTTGAATATATTTCGTGCGTTGGAGAAGTAGGTCGCGAGGACGGAATACTTCGGATCCAAGAGGAAGTTGACATTGGTGTTGTCTTGCCGGCTATCCCACGTCAACCAACCAGTGACCCAAGCACCTTGAGCGGTTGATCCACCATGACGAGCAGTAGGAAAACTGTCCTCGTTGTCACCCAAATACATGTGACAAGCAAGCATGAGCTGCTTGTTGTTGCTCATACAAGAAACGCCCTTGGCTTTTTCCTTGGCTTTGCCCAAAGCAGGCAAAAGCATTCCAGCTAGAATCGCAATAATCGCGATCACGACGAGCAGCTCGATAAGCGTAAAAGCTCCTCGGGCCCCGATTGACCATTTTTTATTCTTCAAGTTTTTCATACGTACGAATAGAAAAAATCTACAGCTTTTCCTTCTAGACTTGGCCGGAAATTACACAGCGGAAGGGCCAAAGGCAAGTGTGCATTTAGCCGCACATGGAGTTTGACTAGGCTTTCAGGCCTCAGCAAGGCCCATTCCGCTACGTTCCGGCTCAGGTTTCTCATGCACCGCAATATTCGACGTGAGCCGGGAAAGTCAAATGGATCACCCGCTGTTCTTCGCTCCATTTGAATATTGCATTTGCAAAATACTCACGATAGAAACAGTGCAATTGCATGATTGTAGCTATTTTTGAAGGAGCATCAAGCGGGCAGATTACCCATCAGATCGAAACGCTGGGTCATCGGCATCAAACATGTGATGAAGCTGGGATCAGTGAACTAAGCCACCATTCTACCGGCCTGGTCTATGTGTTTCCCATCGCTGTCACCCAAACCTCCCTTTGGCCCAGCCTCCGAGTCCGACTTGCTCACACGAATCGGCTTTATATCGTTGCTGGCGAGAATGCGCCGACGGACCAAATCGTCTCAGCAGTCAGGGACGGTGCGTACGACTATTTAGACCTCAACGACAGCGATACCCGTTGGAATAAGGCCCTCGAAAAGGCGGTGGAATCCCAAAGTCTTTGGATCCAACTCTATGGTGGAGCCCCGATGGAGACGGAAGATATGTTGATTGGACAGTCTCCCGGTATGCAACATCTCAAAGAGGCGATTTCTCGACTTGGGCCAACGGACGCTACCGTGTTAATCCTTGGAGATTCAGGCGTCGGCAAAGAACGGGTCGCCGAGGCCCTTCATAAGGCGAGTGGGAAAGGTCCCTTTGTCCCCATTAATTGTGCTGCGATCCCCAAAGACTTGATTGAAGCCGAACTCTTCGGCGCAGTTAAAGGGGCCTACACGGGAGCTCTCAAAGACCGCCAAGGCCTGGTAGAACAAGCCCGTGGGGGAACCCTTTTCCTGGACGAAATCGGTGAATTCGATATCAGCCTCCAACCAAAGCTGCTCCGCTTCCTCGAAACGAGAATGGCAAGAAAGGTGGGTGGAACGAGTGAGTACAAAGCAGATCTACGTTTGATCTCAGCAACCAATCGCAATCTCCAAGATGATATCGACTCAAATAGCTTCCGAGCGGACCTTTATTACCGTCTGTCAGAAATCACCCTCCGCGTTCCTCCCCTTCGGCTTCGACTGGAGGACATTCCATTGTTCACGATTAGCTTCATGCAGAAAGCTGGGGAACGTTTCGGCAAAATGTTTGATCAAGTCGAACCAGGCCTAGTCAAACGATTTCAAAGCTACGATTGGCCAGGGAATGTGCGGGAGCTTAAAAGTCATATAGACCGAATGGTTATCCTGTACGATGGACCGATTCTCAGGGAGGCATGGTGGGATCAACCCCAGAGCGGGCAGGCTCGGGCCCAACAAGCCGCAGGAACGACCGATCCAGCAAAAACCAGATTTCCACACGACCTTTCCGCCCCCCCCACGAGAATCCCCTCACAAAAGGAGCGAATCGAGCGAGCCAAGGAACTCTTGGCCAACGACGACCAGAATTTGAGCTGGGTATCAGCTCAGCTAGGAATCCACCCCACGACGCTCTATCGCTGGAGAAAACAAGGCAAAGTATAGCCAATCGGCCCACAAGGAAGCCTTCACACCCCGTTGGAAGCCATCTCGAGGGAGGGAATTCGCAGATCCCAACCGTCCTCGGCACACTCACGGCAAACAGCGAGCGAGTCTTGGAACCGACCGCAGATGGGACAGGTTCCCTTCCAGATCCGATTCTTGTCCGCGGGTTCGCTATTTGATTCTAAGGACAACAGTTGGAATAGGTTACCTTTCATCGCGATCTAGATTCCCAACAAATACCGACGATTCATCGTCAAGCGGGAAACAGATGAGTGACATTCTCTAGAATCGATCCATTGCCAACACCCTCGTCCTAGCTCAGACTAGACCGTTCATTCACCCGAAATCGGCATGAAATTAAAGACGATGAATCCCCGTGTTTTTCTTTCGACGAAGCAGCGCGCCTTTACGCTCATCGAACTCTTGGTGGTGATCGCCATCATTGCCATTCTTGCAGGGATGCTGCTTCCGGCTCTCAGCAAAGCCAAAGGTAAGGCCCACGGCATTTTCTGCATGAACAATCAACGCCAGATGACCCTGAGTTGGATGATGTATGCTGACGACAACGATGATCGGATTCCACCGAATCACATCAATGGACGAAATCGAAACGTCACCTGGGTGCAAGGATGGCTGGATAACGCCTCTCCTGTCTCAGATAACACCAATACCGTTTTCCTCATGGAGAGCCATCTCTGGCCATACCTCAACTCTATTAAATCCTGGCGCTGTCCCGCAGATAAGAGCCTTTCCAAACACGGAGGAAAACAGATTCCGCGTGTCCGGAGTGTTTCTATGAACAACTGGCTCAACCCCAATCAGATATGGTCCGGCCAGACAGAATTCAAAGCCTACCGAAAAATCGCGGATATGACGCGCCCTTCACCCACCGGCATTTGGGTCGTTCTCGATGAGCGGGAAGACCGGATCAACAATGGCTTCTTCGTAGTCGATATGCAGGGATTTAGCCCCCAAAACCCCCGCCATTACGAAATGGTGGACATGCCGGCAAGTTATCACAATGGAGCGGCTGGGGTTGCCTTTGCTGATGGACATTCCGAAATTCACAAATGGAGGGATTCCCGAACAACGCCCCCAGTGAGAAAAGGGCGTAATCTTCCTCTTACCGCAGGATCAAGAGACAATGTGGACGTCGCCTGGCTTCAACAGCGTAGCACAGGACTTGTCCGTTAGCAGCACTGCAGCGCTGAAGAGAGAA
The DNA here is from genome assembly GCA_913061285.1 of uncultured Verrucomicrobiota bacterium. Lineage (GTDB taxonomy): Bacteria > Verrucomicrobiota > Verrucomicrobiia > Limisphaerales > AAA164-E04 > UBA2970. The sequence continues at coordinate 25,885 of CAJXVR010000037.1, forward strand.
CCGATTTTTTTCACCCCGCGCTTGGCCCAAGCAGGCAGACCCCCTAGGCTCGCCCAGCCAATGACGGACTCATCAAAGTATCTGCCAAAACGTGAAATCGGATGTTCGGAACATGGTCTTCGTGCCCTTTCGCTTCGCGAACGATTCGAGCTCCTCAAAAACCTAGGGATTGAAGCACTCGAACTTCGACTGGGAAAAGAACTGTCGGAGGATGCCGCCAAGCTTGCGAACGAAGAACAGCTCGCCGCGCTACGCAGCCTCCGCGACCAATTCAAAATCAGTACCCCCTTTTGCTCCGTCGAGTGCGATCTCACTTCAATCAACTCGGCCGATTCGAATCAAAATCTGCCCCAAGCCATTGAACACTTTCGGACCGCAGCAAGCATTGGAGCGAGGACAATAAATCTCACCGTCACACAGGTTCCTACGATCGAAGTGACTGAATCGATTTGGGAGCGTTTCGTTGAGTCCCTTTGCCAACTCGGTGAAGAAGCGAGTCAGCTAGGCCTCAGTATCGCCCTTAAAACCAACGGACACATCGAAGAAGAAACTCAGTCCGGTCTTTTTATTGTCGAAACGCTGATGACAAATCGAAGCACATTGACTCGACTGATGCCGACACTCCCGAGCAACGTTGGATTCGGATACAGTCCAGGAATGTTCAAGGCGGTCAATCCCAGCGACCTGCGATTCGGAATCGATATCATCGAAGAACGAACTGAAACCTGTTTTCTCCAAGACTGGAGACAGCAGAATCGCAGTCTCACAGGCGCGGTGATTGGCGCCGATGATCTCGACTATCGCTCTCTCTTGCGACGGCTTCCAACCAATACCCCTTGCCTTATTTCGCTCCCGTCAATCAAGTCGGCCAAAGTAGAAATCGAAACGAGCATGGCCTATCTCAATAGAATTCTCGCCCCATGAAGAAGCCCGCAACGAGAAAGGCAAGGTTCTGGCGAGGACAAGAGCCCTGGCCTGTCTCTCTACTACACAGGTTCCTTGCAGTCATCTCGCTTAGCCTTGGGATTGCGACCAATATTGCCCTTAGCGCTCCTGCGGAAGCGCCCGCCAACATCGCACCACCTCAGTTCACATCCATTTCCGTCAATGCTGAGTCCTCCGGGATCGAACTCAAGTGGATCTCAGCAAACGGCTCACGCTACAATCTAGAATCCTCCTCTGATCTAATCTCGTGGTCACGCGGAACAACGGTCACAGGGGGGACCCATTTCATTGACACCACCGAAGAGTTCTTCGAACAGCGATTCTTTCGTCTCACTCTAACCAGCACCCCAAAGCTACATAATATTCTCCTTATCATCGTGGATGATTGGGGCATCGATTCTAGTCCGATCGACAACCCTACAGGGTCCAACCTGCCCCTAATGCCGAATCTCGAATCACTGGCCGAAACCGGAATCCGGTTTCAAAATGCCTACGCCCTCGCCAAGTGTTCACCAACTCGGGCGAGCATCATGACAGGGCGGTATCCCTTCAGACACGGCATTGGTAGTCCCGCTGGAGCAGTGCTCCCGGTCTCGGAACTCACGCTTCCCGAGGCCCTAAGCGACTGTAGCGCCTATGCACTGGGCAGCTTTGGAAAATGGCATCTCGGAGGGGGCAATTCAGGACCAAGAAACAATGGAGGATGGCCGACCTTCGCTGGAGGCCTCGGTTCGGGAGTCGCAGATTACTACAATTGGCAAAAGACAATTCTTACTGACAACGAACCGCCCCAAACGTTGGCCACGACGAGCTACACTACGACCGACACCACAAACGATGCGATTAAATGGATTGCGGACCAGGAAGACCAGCCTTGGTTCTGTTGGCTTGCCTACAACGCAGCTCACTCACCCTTTCACGCCCCACCGATCACGGTAGCCGGACAGACTAATCCAAACCCCACTGCGCGCAATAATCGTGATCGATTTGAAACCATGCTCTGGGCAATGGATGCCGAAATCGGGCGTCTCATCGATACCATTGACCGCACCAATACCAATATCATTCTCCTCGGCGACAATGGCACTCCCGCAGGGGTGATCCAACCCCCCTTCGATCGCACACACTCAAAGGGAACTCTCTACGAAGGCGGCACACATGTCCCCATGATTGTTACCGGGCCCATCGTTTCTACCCCCGGTAGCGTCAATGAACAACTGGTCCATTGTGTCGATGTCTTCCCGACGATTTTAGAATTGGCCGGAGGCGATCCCAAAAGCCTTACCACAACTCTCGATGGCATCAGCCTCATTCCGAACCTTCAAGATCAGGGCCAAAGCAATCGAGCAATCGTCTGCGAAGCCTTTGGGCGCACCGAAAGCAGCCCCGGTAGAGCAATCAGAAACGGTGACTACAAACTGATTATCTTCGACGATCCGAGCCGCTCGACGGACACGGCTGCGCTAGAGCTCTACTATCTTCCTAGCGACCCCAACGAGTCAAACAACCTCCTGTCGAGAGAGCTCACGGACGTTCAGCGAATTGCCTACGACCAGCTCCTCGAGATCAACCTAGAACTTGGGGGCAATTTCAACCAATAAAGAGCCTCGGCGTCATAAACGGCATCCTGGCTAAGGCGTGGGTCTTACCACAATAACACGGTGGTTCTCACTATCGCCAACATAGACACTCCCATCCTGATCAACATAGATGCCGTGAGGACGGTTCGACTCGCAATGGAGCGGATCGACGGAAAAGGCAGCCCCTCGTTTTCCTGTCCCCAAGAACAATTCGATTGTCCCTGTCGACCGGTCAAGATAGCGAACAGAATGACTTTCCGTATCGGCGAAATAAACATCACCGTTAGGCGCGATCGCAATCCCCTTTGGGCCTGATAAGGTTGCTTCCTTAGCCGGTCCACCATTCCCTGAAAAACCCTTCTTTCCAGTTCCGGCTTCGTGATGAAAGAGCTGACGATCTAGATCGAGACGAAAGATCGCATTTCCTTCGCGCAGGGCCAACCAAAGGTTACCCGCTGAATCGAAATCCGAAGCCCTCGGTCCATTGACCGAGCAACCGACAAATGATGCCCCATCGGGGGTTGCGCGCTTTCGCCCGTCTCCAACGAGTGTATGAATCAATCCGGTTGCAACATCGATTCTTCGCACACGATGATTGCCGATGTCACAAATATAGAGTCCCTTTCCATCCGGACTGAATTGGATACTGTGGGGACGATTTAGCATCGCTGAAGAAGCGGCACTACCGTCACCCGAAAAGCCAGATTCCCCAGTGCCAGCGATTGTCGCAATACGATTACTTATCGCATCGACCCGCCGAATCAGATGGTTCGGCATCTCCACAAAGAACAAATTCCCTTCCCCATCAAAGCGGATCTCATAAGGTTGATTGAGTCGAGCTGCCGTCCCCAATCCACCATCACCAGAATACCCTTGTTCACCCGTCCCCACCACCGTGGAAATCAGCCCCGCGGAATCAATCCGACGAATAACATGATTATCGATATCACAAACATAGAAAGCATCATCGGGGCCTCTAACGAGTCCATAAGGATTATTGAGTCGGGCACGGGTCGCCGCCTCCCCATCCCCAGAATAGCCCTTCTCGCCGGTTCCGGCAAAGATCGACGCACGCCAAGACTCGGCCGCTTGAGAAACGAAAGACTGCAAGCCACTGAGAAAGACAAAGACCGCAAAGAGAGCTGAAGAATAAGTCCGTTTCATAAATAATGAGAATAAGAACCCTCGACTAAGACATTCACCGTCTTACGAACCCATGAAAGATCCATACTACCCGTCATTTAATAATAGCTATGCCAATTACCAGAGTAACGCCACCTTAGTTTTGCGCGGGGCCGTGTTTCGACGTGACCGTCACCAAAGAGTAAATTCACCGAATCTACCCTGCCCTGATAGGGATGGCCGTCCCCCGCATCCTCAATATTCGGCGCTCCGTCGGCGGCGGCGTTCTGACACCGGTCCGTCAATATTGGTTGTGATGAAACACGATAATCATCCTGCCTCAACGGCCATCCCCGTTCGTCGAGATGTTTATTCGCTCCCCTCACCCCTTCTGGAGCCGGGAACCAGTTATTCCCGCCCGCCGCGCGCGGCACCCACCAGCTATGGAAGAAGATGGCAAAGTTACCAAAACTTCGGCGATGGAAATCATTGAGATCCGAGACCGTTTGAATACTGTGTCCGTCTCCGTTGTTCTCCTTGAACCACTCGTTAGCAGCACGAAAATTGGCGGGCCGTGTCGGGCAGAACCACATTGGCACGGTCAAGCCATAGGGCTCAAGGAGCAGAGGAAAATCGACCCCAACATCCCAAGGATTGAGTCCTGTATTTGGCATCTCCGCAGAAGGAAACCGCCCCTGAGCATCGTCCCCAGCATACATCACCACCGCCAAGGCCCACTGCCGATAGTTGGATGTGCAGTTGGATACCTTTGCCTTAAACTTTGCCTTTCCGAGCGCGGGCAGCAGCATACCGGCAAGAATCGCAATGATAGCAATCACGACGAGCAGCTCGATCAAAGTAAACCCGGAATGGCGAACGCTTCTCATAACGAAACAATTCCTCCCGGACTTACTTCCAAGAAAACTAGAGAACGCCCCGGGGAATGTAGTTCAAGGTATAGTAGGCTGTAGCATGGAGCAAGGGGTTTCCTGAAAGCGACCGAAGCCCGGGCAGCTTTAACTCGTGCACGTGCCCGATCTGCAGACTATCAAGATACAACCGCGCTCTCAATCCATCCTCGGAAACGACAACCTTCTCGATCTTAGGTTTCGTTTGATCCACTTCAGGACTGCCGTAACTACTTTGATAAATGTAGGTATACGTTTCGATCTTGTAGCTGTCCAAAGATACGGCAGATCGCCGATCCACGGGTTCTGTAAAGACCAACTCAAAGCCATCTTCTTGAGCCCTCATTTCTTTCACTTCAAAGGGAGTTTTCCCAGTCCATACCGCGCGCTGAAGTGCAAAGGGCTTTCCTCCCCGAGCGCCCCAACCTCGATCGGTTCCACCAACAAAAAGTGATCCGTCGTCAGCAAATTCTAAGCTAAGATTTCCGGAATCAAACCCACTCATGAAGGGAAACAAGGCTCCCTGGTAACGCCCGTTTACCTTCTCTAAGAAAACTCGCATCACCGTACTATGCGTTTGATCTCCAACATAAAGCTGATTTTCGAAAGGCCCGAACTTGCCTCCACTCAGATCACAGGCGATGCCGCTCGCCGATTGCCCCATTTTTCCATAAGGGAAATAGATCGCCGTGGGAACGAGTTCAGGAATCTTCGCCGCCTCAATGTGCATCCGACTTCCGCTGATCGGATCATCCGGCCGCGGCCCTAAGGCGTCCGTCAAGGAATACCACTTATTTCCCGTGGGGTTTCCCATGAACCCACCCGGCTCAAGATACTTCAAACCCGAGGTTCCATTCCAAACACCTTGGTTATCGGTATAGAACATATCGCCATCGGCATTCATTCCGATGCCACCGGGGGAACGAATCCCACTGCAGGTTGGCACCATGGTTCCATCAGGCTTAATACGGAGGCACCAGCCTCGATACTCGGTCTCACTGGTAAAAGAACCCGTCAAACAATGCACCACCCAGAGATCCCCATTACGGTCAAATTTGGAACCAAAGGCATACTCGTGGTAGTCCCCGGTGATTCCCCAATCGTCATTAACCGTCTCGAAGACATCCGCACGTCCGTCGCCGTCCTCATCCTTCATTCGGGTCACCTCACATCGTTGAGTGCAATACAGCCATCCATCACGATAGGCCAATCCCAATACCTCATGTAAGCCAGATGCAAAGGGTTTGAAACGAACCTCTTCAGCTGGATCTCCAAACCCGCCTTCGACAACGTAGATATCTCCTAGACGGGTCGAAACGGCGATTTTCTGATCCTCAAGAATCTGAATAGCGCCCGCTTCCAAGACAATTCCTTCCGGAATGGAAAGCGTCAAAATACGATAGTAGTCTGACTCGGTCGCCTCAGCGCCTCCCACCGAGACAGACCAAGACAGCCCCGCCAACACCGTAAGCAGCCATGAACCAAATCCGCACCGCCCCACTCTCTCAACACTCTGTTTCATCATCGTCATTCGTGTTTTGAAATTCATTCTTACCAGACTATGTCGACATCGATGCGACCCTCACCGTTCACGAACTCGACCGGAACGAGCAGCTCACTTCCCGTCTCTTTCTCTCGTATGATCGGCTTCATTTTGCCTGGTAAGTCGATCGAAAGCTGGAGTTTCCCATCAACCGTGAAAGCCCCATTATTCTTACGGCTGATCCGATCCCCGACAGCGAGTCGCATCCAAACGTCCACGACCCGTGCTTTGGAACGAAACCGCAGTTGCCGATGAAACGTCGCGTCCAGCTCCGTATCAACGGCAACGGAATAATCTTCAACCTCAATGTTTCGGAACGAATAGAGAAACGTTGGCCGCCGTTTTTCATCCAACCGATATCCTCTAAATTGGTATCCTCCCGCTTTCCCGACCGCCTCAGGCCACTTGATATCGCGGTCTGGAAGAATCGCGAGCGGAGGCCCCTCGGGCAACATGAGCTTATTGTGACCAAGAGGCGGTTCAAATCCTTGACCACGCCCAGAGCTATGACGGGCCGCATCAATAAAGGGTCCATGCCAAATCATGGCCACTCGCATGGTCGAGGCATCGAAGGAGAGATTGCCTTTTTCTGGGTAACCTACCCCAATGGATCGAGGCCCTGAACCGGCGATAAAGTTTCGATAGATAACAGCCTCGTCGGAGGCGACGATTTCCTTCGTTCCCTGTACAAGCCCGTCGGGCGGATTGGTCGCATCGGCGATCTCAAGAAATCCCCAAAGGGCTTGAATCTGTCGCTCGGTATCGCCTTCAAAGATTTCTTCGTTCACGCTCTTTCCCTCCGGAAAAAACGATGGCATCCGTGTCCCCGGTCGAAGTGAGGCCGGGTGGATCAAATAATCTCGAAACCAACTTCGTTTCAATCGATGACTCATCTGGGTTAGATCGATGGCAGGAACCCCCAATGACGGATAAGGACCATAGGTATGGCAGGTGATACAAGCCATACCCTTGATCCCCAAGAGGCGGCGTCCGTATTTCGTATCCATCAATGACACCTCAGTCGTGGGATCGTCGGGACGAGGATCATCAACACGATTCAACAACTCCGGCAGATGCCCAACGTTTGCAACACCAAATTGAGGCATGCGGGTTGCCATATAGGGACGGACCGCCCCCCCCTCAAGCAATACCTTCTCAATCCATTCGGGGCGAAGTTTGGCACCAACCCCATTGAGATGCGGCGGCAATCGACCTTCATCTCCCAGGTCTACTTCAGCGGTCGTTCCAAAGAAGGCCGATCCGGCAATCGACGGCCCACCGAATCCTTCCCGTTCGTGGCAGGCATAGCAATTGAGTTGATTCAAGGTCTGCGAGACTTTGACGCCATCGGAATGGGCGACGGCTAATCCTTGGGGGTCGTCCAAGACCTTTCTTATTGCAACACGCTCCGTTTCCCGGAGAAAGTAGCGGCTCGCCCGGCTCGATGGGACACTACTCAAACATCCTTCTCTTTTTGTGGAGGCAAGCGTCGCTAACGATGCCGCATACTCACTCGTCCCCTTAACTGAATCCCCAATATCGTGGCATTGGACACAGCCGTAGCTCACGAAATGGCGCCTTCCAATTCTAGCCTTCTCCAAATCGACAGCAAACCCTTCATCCCCCAAAGGCTTCATGAGTTGACCAAGATAAGAAAACCGTTCGGCAGGAATCAATTGCTTTGGAATCCCTGGCCCCTCAAACAAGGCCGTCAAT
>CAJXVR010000038.1 GCA_913061285.1 uncultured Verrucomicrobiota bacterium
ACGAGATGTAGAGAGGTCTCGTGGGCTCGGAGATGTGTATAAGAGACAGTCAAAGATCTCACTAGAACCCTTCAGCTTGCTTCCTGTTTCGACGATATGGACAAGCGATCGCTTTTGGCACGCATCGTCAAGTCTTATCCGGCTGTTCAAAGCTTGATTTCGGGCGAACAAGACACTCAAGAAAAAGGCCTCGTGGTGTCTTGGGGAAGCTTGTCACGGCGTCGTGATGAGTATGATCAAGTGGTCCGCAAAAAGATTCCTGCGAATTCGAAAGAAATCGCCATTGCTCGAAGCTACGGCGATTTACGTGAGAATCACGAGTACAAGGCTGCTAAAGAGATGCAGAAGCTCCTGATGACGCGAAAAGCAGAGTTGGAGTCAGAACTGGCAATGGCTCGCGGAACCGATTTTTCAGATGTCTCAACGAATGCCGTTTCCATCGGAACAGCAGTGAACGTTACCGATCAAAGCCAGAACATCGACGAAGATTTCATCATCCTTGGCGCATGGGATTCTGACCCTGATAAAGGATACATCAGCTATCTTTCTCCTCTTGCCCAAGAACTGCTAAATCACAAACCAGGCGAAGAAATCGTCCTGGAACAACACGGCGGTAAGAAATACCGAATCAACCGGATTGAGAATATTCCAGCAGAACTCTCCGAGAGCCTTGCTGGTGGGCATGAAGACATCCCGGAGGAGGTTCCAGTTCAAGCAGAGTCAGAGGCCCCGAACGATGCCGCAGAGCAGCCTGCTTCTAGCGATTCGCAAGAAGCACCCGCAACTGAGGAAACGGCCTAAGAGCATTGTCTCGCTTCCTCAGTTAAGCGCTAAGCATCAAATTGGAGCAGAACTGGAGATCAAGCCGCAAGGAGAATTATCGGCCAGGAGGTTCATAGCCATTTGAAATGTCAGCCCCGGAGGACATGACGGAGAAATCTCAGAAAGCAGCCAGAATGGCTGCTTTCATCATTTATCGCCCCGCGGAATCAGAGCTTCGCGTCGCAGGTATCTCTCTGCTTGACCGACAGCTAATCGCGCTTCACCGGGCAGGATGTCATCCCCTCACGGTGATTACGGCCAAATCGGTACCGTCTCCGTTACGCACTCAGCAACTCAAGATTCCATTTCAAATCGCCGCATCGTTGCCATCCGAGGCACAGCCTTGCCTCGTGCTAGACGGAAACGCCTACGTCGAGCAACCGGATATTTCTGCCCTACTCAGAGACAGCGTAAGCATCCAATCTAAGGATGGCTCACCGGTAGCGATACAAAAACTAGACTCGCCGTCTCATTGGTCGCCAAGTGCAGAATCTACCAGCCAGGCATTCAAGTCAAAATACCGAGCTCGCAACCTCAACTCGGACGAGGAATCCGCCGCCCTTAGTACGCAGCTTCTGAAGGGGACCATTAGCAGCAGCGACGGATTGGTTGATCGCTTTTTCAATCGTCCTATTAGCCGACAGATTACTAAGCGGCTTCTCGAAACCAGTGTCTCTCCGAATCTGATCTCATTGGGGGCCATTTTCATTGGTCTCCTCGCGGGACTTATGTTGGCAATTCCTCGGCAAGAATTCGCCGTGCTCGGAGCCATTCTATTTCAGTTCTCAGCGATCCTCGATTGTAGCGATGGTGACATCGCTCGACTCCACTTCAAAGAGTCGCTTCTGGGAAAATGGCTTGATATCGTCGGCGACCAAGTCGTACACATTGCAATCTTCGTCGGTATTGGCTTCGGCTTGATCAATGCATCACCATCATTCGCGATCACGCTGCTAACAATGAGCGCCGTTGCGGGAGCCATCCTGGCATTCGCCACCTTTCTCTGGGCGAGTAATCGCGCACAAAAGGATCCTCGGATCGATCGGATCCTTCAGGCCACAGCCAACCGCGATTTCAGCGTGGTGGTTCTCTGTCTGGCATGTATCGGCCGTTTAGATATCTTTGCCTGGCTCGTTGGAATCGGAATCCACATCTATTGGATCGGCTTGCTTATCATCAGTATTCGAGCCAATAAACAAGCGCAAGCCTAGCGTCGCCCCGCTCAGCTCATGCCGAATCTGCTTCGATTTGCGCTCTTCTGCCTAGGTGCTGGACTCATCACTTTCTTGATCTATCAGGCCGGCCCCTCAGCGGTCTGGGCGAACATCACCGCGATGGGAGCACTCGCTCCCCTCGCACTCGTCCCATACGGCTTCGTGTATTTTCTTGATACCCTAGGATGGAGAACGTCCTTTCCCTCGCTCACAAATCAAACGATCGGTTTTTGGCGTTTCGCCAAGATTCGCTGGGCGGGAGAGGCGACGAATTACGTTCTACCGACGGCGTACATCGGGGGCGAAGCCCTAAAGATCTATCTTCTCAATCAGCGCGGAATTCCCAGCACAGCCGGCGCCGCAAGTGCAGTTACATCAAAGACCTGCCAAACCCTGGCTCAGGTGCTCTTCCTCGCTTTGGGCGCTCTATTTTCCCTAAGCTACTTACCTGAGTCATCCCCGCTTCGATTCGGCATGATTGCCATCACAGGCGGTGCTTGCATCGTCGTCTTGGGCCTCACACTGATTCAGAAGTTCGGATTCTACCGATCGATCTCGGTCCTCTCATCGAAACTGGGAATCGCCCAACGCTTCTTCAAGCAAGCAAGCGATACCATCATGCAGATCGACCAGAAAATTCAGGAATTCTACGGACAGACGCCTCGCCGATTCTATATGTGTGTTGCTTACTACTTCGCTGGTTGGCTCGCAGACACCATCGAAATCTGGCTCATTTCTCACCTCATTCAATCGCCCGTTTCCTGGACGCAGGCCCTAGCCCTTGAAGCCTTCATTGGTGTCGCAAAGATTCTCGGCATGTTTGTCCCGGGATCGCTAGGAGTACAGGAATCTGGAGTCGTTTTTCTTTGCCATATTTTCGGACTACCAGTCGTCTTTGGAACCAGCTACGCCCTTCTGCGCAGGGCACGGGAAATATGCTACGCCATGATTGGCTGGTCATTTCTCTACTCCGAATTCCCCAATCTGGAAACCCTGCGTCACACGCTGCGAAATCTTAAGGAAAAAGAACCCCGCTAGCGAACGCAGCTCCAGTTTGTAACGGGCTATGAGCTCCAAGCTGGTGACATCTCCCTGAGCCGACTTGCTCCGGAGGAGAGAATAGCAACTGCCTCTTCAATCTCATTCTCACTCGTGTCTAATCCGACTCCAAGACTAATGGTCTGCCTCGCGGCTTCCGGGCTGAGTCCGGCCTCATTCAAAACATAGTGGGTATCCAATCGTTGACTGAGGCATCCACCCGACGTTGCAATAGCAAGCCCTCTCATATCGGCAAACAAAACCAACCCTTCCGCTTCAACGTCTTTTATCGTCACTGATAATTGATGACACAAGCGACGTTCACCTATCTCTGGGCCATTGAGATACACCTGCGGAATCGAAGCGTTTAAGTGACGCCAAAGCAGGAGCTGTAACCCGCGCCGACACTCGCCATTCTCGACTAGTCTTTGGGACGCCAAGTCAGCGGCAAGCCCAGCACCGACGATCCCGGGAACATTCTCCTCCCCCGGGCGAAGGCCGCCTTCCTGCTCGCCCCCATAACAAAGAGGATCGAGCACCGTTCGCGCGCCAATATAGAGAATCCCCACTCCTACCGGCCCCCCGAAAGCGGCCGCCGAGAGCGCCAACACATCGGCATTGAGCGCCGAAACATCGATCGGGATTCGCCCTCCAGCCGCCCGAGCATCCACAAAGAACCCGATTGAACGCTCTCTGGCAAACTGCCCAATGGCTTCAAGCATTTGAATCGTTCCCAATTCGGCGTTCGCTAGGCTAAGACAAATCATCACGGTCTCAGGCGTCACGCGCTCGCTCAACCCGGCTACATCATAGAAACCTTCGCCCCCTACTGAGAGCAGGCACCTCTGGACCCCGGTCCTATCGAGGTCCTGAAGCAAGTTGAGGATTGAAGGATGTTCGATCTTCGACGAGACAACATGATTTCCAAATCGACGGTTCGCTGAAATGAAACCACGCACGGCCAAATTCACGGCTTCAGTACCATTACCAGTAAAAACAATCCTGCCTTCATTGGCTGGCAATCCAATCAAAGCTCTCACTTGATCTCGTGCCTTCTCAAGCGCCTCCCGCTGATGCTTCGCCGCAGAATGAATCCCGCTGGGACTGGCGCAGTAATCACGATAACAAGACGCCATAGCCTCGATGACCTCCGGATACGGAGGACTCAAAGAATGATGATCGAGATAAATTCGCCGCACAAACAAACGCTAGGCAGACTCGCCAACAAGAGCAAAACCTTTCACGAGAAGCGCGGCCATGGATTCACTACCCTAAAATAGAGGAACCAGCAAAAAGGCCGAATTCTCGAAAGAATTCGGCCTTTAGCTAAACAGATAGATGTTCGCGCCTTGTATTCGTTACATTGGAGAGAGTTTAAAAACTTTACCGCGACGCTGGCTCAAGCCGTTCAAGCCATTCGAAAGCACATAAATCTCGCCATCCGCATCTTCCCCGAATGCAGTAACATAGCCTTGAATCTTGCCGCCCTTGCTTCCCTTCAAAGGCAGATCATTCATCTCCCAAGAGCCACCCGCACCATCTTGAACGGCATAATAGACAGCCCCCATAGGCAAAGCCCAATTGACACTCCAATCAGCAAAAACATAGGCTCCCTTCAGTGCTGGAATTGCCTCACCTCGGTAAACATAGCCCCCGGTTATGCTAATTCCCTTAGCTTCGGGATCATTGCGAAATCCGTTGGCGTTCTTATACTCAATAATCGGCCCTATGAATGGCTGTCCCCGAAGATCTGAATCTGAGCATTCCTCTGGTGACACTTTAGGGTTTTTCGGATCGAAACAAAAATTCCCCTCTCGAACGTTCCAACCGTAGTTCCCCCCCTTAGTGATAATATTCACTTCCTCGTAGAGGGTTTGCCCGATGTCGGCCGCAAACAGTTCGCGAGCGCCGCCCCGATCGAAAGAAAAACGCCACGGATTTCTGAGTCCCAAGGCAAATATTTCGGGCCGCACATTCTCCCCCGAAAAGGGATTGTCATTCGGAATCGCATAGGGAGATCCACTATTGATATCGATTCGAAGTATTTTACCCAATAAATTGGAAAGATCCTGACTATTGCCGATCTTAGAATGGCCTCGGCCAACCCCATTAGAATTCCCCCCATCGCCACTCGCGATATATAGGTATCCGTCCGGACCAAAAGCAATGCAACCGCCGTCATGATTGAAGTAAGGTTCGTCAAATTCGAGGATCACTCGTTCGGTGTTCATATCCACCCGCTGTTGATCATCTTTACGAACTGTAAACTCAGAAATCCTTGACGTATGATCCCAATCATCGGCGGCTCCCGACCTTAGTGGCGCGCTGTAATAAACGTAGATCTTCCCGTTTTCACTAAAAGAAGGATGCACGGCTAGGCCCAACAAACCCCGTTCATCAAAGCCTTGATTAAGCTTGGTCATCCGATCAGAGAGGGTCAGAAACGGCTGGCCCAAGAGCACCCCGGACTTCGAGAGAATCGAAACAATGCCCACCTGATCCGCCACCAGCAAACTTCCGTCGCCATCGGGAAAGGGTACTAAAGCAATTGGAGATGTGAACCCATCCGCAAATGCTTTTAACCCCACGCTTGGAACATCAGCGCCAATGGCATTTTCTCCGAGTCCAAAAACAAGTATCCCTGCCATTAAAGCGAAGGACTTACGAAGTCGATTCATAGTCATAGTCATGAAGGCATTCATTCGTGTTGCGTTAAAGTCGAATCAAGCAAGTTGAAAAAGACCCCGTTATTTTCGCTTCCAAAGGGTGCCCTGAGCAACACTCCATTGAAATTTTCTTACATGCTCACGTATGAGAAACGGGAGGTCGTCTTGTCGCACGAGATCGAAATCGCTTGCCATCACGTTCCCTAGAGCCGCTGTCGTGGAAATCGCATTGCCGGCAACTTGTTGCCCTCCGAGCCAATGTTCACGAGGGGTATATTCTTCTAACCACGTATACGGGGATGTTAGAATCACAAAGCCGCCGGGGTTAATGATTGCAGCTAGAGATTGCAAACATTTGACCGGGTCGACTAACCGATCAATCAAATTCGCCATGAGGAGAACGTCAAAGGTTCCCAATCCATCACGTAGAAACATGGCATCCCCTTGTTCAAAACGCACACGATTCCGATCGATGGCTACGTCAATTTTCGCAATCCCTTCTTGGGTAAGCTCTCCGTGATCCAGATAGGAGTAAGCGATGTGACCTTCGACTCTGAGGCGATCAGCGCTGGCGATAAATCGATCTGAATAGTCAATCCCGATCACCTCGCCACAGAAGCGCGCTAACTCAAACGTAGAACGCCCCACGGCGCATCCTAAGTCCAAGGCCCGCATCCTCGACGAATATCCTATCTCATCCGCGAAATGGGAGACACAGCGAAGCGGATAGTCTAAAGCCGAAGTTGGGCCATCTGGATACGGGAGGACCTCATGAGGGGCACCATAGTGAAATAGAAGATACTCACTAACAGCTCGATCAGTTTCGTAATAAGGAGTCATGAAATAGACAAGATCAATCGATCAGATCACCACGAAGCATTCTCTTGCTCCGGTGATTCATACCGGCGATCACCGAAACATAGCGACCAACCTACCAAATGCAACCAATGCCGTTATACACCCCGGCGAACCCCACCAAAGACGGCGTTTCCCCGTCAAGACGCCTTGGAAAAATAGCCGCGCTGCTTTTCGGAAACTTCCATTCCCAGATGCTCCATCACCTTCAGCATATCCTCCCAGATCTGGCGTTTGATCCGGTGAGATTGATTTCGCAGGACATAGGAGGGGTGATAGGTCGGCATCATTGGAATGCCACCAAAATCTTTGAATTCGCCCCGATATCGAGTAATCGCCACCGAAGACATGCCCATTAACCCTTCTACAGCAGTGGCACCAAGCGCCACCAAGACCCGTGGGCGAATAGTTCGGATCTGCTCCATGAGATAGGGACGGCAAGTCACCATCTCTTGTGGGGTCGGTTTCCGATTTCCGTAACGGCGACCTGGAGTATCTGGACGACACTTCAATACATTCCCAATATAAACCGACTCACGGCTTAGTCCCATAGTTTGAATTATCCGAGTGAGCAACTGCCCGGCCTTGCCAACAAAAGGCTCGCCTTTGATATCCTCATCAACACCCGGAGCCTCCCCGACAAACATGAGATCGGCTTCAAGAGAGCCCACTCCAAACACCACACTCTTTCGGCTCTTCGCCAAATTGGGACATTTCATACAAACCGAGGCCCGCTCAGATAAGTGGGCGAGACGGCTTTCTTTTTCCTCTTTAGACAATTCTGGCTCATCAGAAACCGCCGTAACCCGTGGAACCACGGGAGCTACTGCCTGCGGTCCAGGTTCTCGCTCGAGAACCTTCGCCGAAACAAGCGGAGATCGAGCCGCAGGCGCCTTTCCCGACAAACCGTCAAACAGTCGAAGATCCACCGGCAAGTGGTCAACCCCCCTCTCATCAAGCTGCTCCACATATCCAATGGTTGCATTCAATAAGCGATCGAACTCACTCACAAGCAGCCTCCCATACTCATCGGACACGTTCCGAGGAAACGACTGCAACAATGTTTGAACTTATTTTCTATCCCACGCAAAACGTAATTCTGTGTAACCAGAATCCAAAGAAAACGCACTAACAAATGAGAAAAGTAGCGTTTCAAAAGCAACGGCGCGCCGGAAAACGAACAAAAAGGCCCCAATCAAGGGCCAATTCCGAAATAGAATCGCAAGAATATATTGCTGTAGCTGACAGAAGACTGTTTGATCGACTTCAAACTGGAAAGAAAACGGGTCGGCCGTCCGAGCCAGAATCAAGAACAACACGACACCTAGAGATTCCCAGGGATCGGTTTGAAGCTCAGATTGAAATATAGAAAAGCATGAGCGGGTCTCCGTCAAAAAAACGACTCGACCCCGAGGAGTCCAAGCTCATTCAGCGCGTCAAGGATGGCGAAACTGCTTGTTTCGAGGCCTTGATAGAGAAATACCAGGCACGGATCTTCGCCACCGCCCGTAAATACGCCCGGCGAGAGAGCGAAATCGAGGATATCGTGCAAGAAGTCTTCATCAAGGCTTTCCAAAAGCTCCATACCTTCCGAGCGGAAGCCCCTTTCGAACACTGGCTGATGCGCTTAGCCGTGCGCACCTGCTATGATTTCCTCCGCTCCCATCAAAAGAACCGAGAATCCCATTTTTCAGAAATCACCGATGAGGACTCCTCCTTTCTCGATCGCTACGTCAGCGACCCCAGTCCCAACGCCGACGATGCCGCAGCCGCTAAAACACTGGTCCACAAGGTACTAGTCCAGCTTTCACCGCCTGCAAGAATGGTCATTACGATGCAAGAGATTGAAGGCAAGTCAGTTAAGGAGATTGCAGCGCTAACCGGCTGGTCGATCTCCCTGGTCAAAGTTCGAGCATTTCGGGCAAGAAAGGAAATGAGAAAACTCCTCGAAAAAATCGATCAAAGCCAGTATTTGTAACCTACACATTGAGCTAGACGTCTAGCTAGAAGGTTTTATGAAGAATAGAAACCTACATTCAAACATCCTGGAAGCCGCTAAAAAGCTACCGGAAGACAGTCATGTCCCTTATTCGTTCGAAAAACGAATCATGGCCAACATTCAAGCAACGCCACAGCCCGATTCGTTGGCACTGTGGGCTCGAGGTCTTTGGCAGGCAACGGTTCCTTGCCTCGCTCTCATGGTCGCAATTGGCACCTGGAGCGCTATCGATCGCGGTAGCGAATCGAGTGTTGACCCACTGGCTGCGGACCTTGAATTGACCATGCTTCAACCGTTTGACGAATTGTCCGTCGAGGATCTCTGGTGAACGCCTGGAAAGTCATTCTGGCCGCCCTGGTAATTTATGTTGCCGGAATTGTCACCGGTAATTTCGCGGCAAATCTGTCGCCAAGCGCAGAGCGCGAGTCGCCGAGCAGGCAACCTCGTGGACCACGCCCTCCCATGATGCGCGATCTCGTGAGGCGAATGGAATCCCGGCTAGAACTGACTGAAGAGCAAAAAACCAAAGTCGAAAACATCGTTGAAGCAAGCCAAGAGCGAATGCGCACGCTCATGGATGGGATGCGACCTAAATTCGAAACCGAGTCCGAATCAATGCGCCTAGAAATCGAGGCACTTTTGAGCAACGATCAAAAAGCGACCTTCGACAAGATATTTGAGCATCGCGGAAAGCGGCCCCGCGGAGGAAACGGTCGAGGCTCGGGACGACGTGGACCTGGCGGTAATCCCGGAGAGGAACGGTTCGAGCGAGGATTTCGGGGAGACCACGAATCTCGGGAAGGAAGCCGAGAAGGCCGTCCTCCTGGACGCCCTCGACGCCCAGCTCTAGAACCGACAGACGAAGGATTGGAACCTGCCAAATTGACGCCCCCTACAGAACAGCCTCAATAAAATCCTCACCAACCCTTAGCCAGGTTCTCCCGCTCCCCCTGGACAGGGAAACGCTCCAAAACGGATCAAGGAACGCTGATTCGCATGTTCTGCCCAGTGTTCTCCCCGTATTTCGCCAGATTACCTCTTTCCTAAGAGCAGATCGACTATTCTTCTGTTTCACCGCCTCCCTAGGTGTCTTAGCCTATCTTGTGAGAAAGATGAAACAATCGAAGCATCTCATCGGTATCTATAAGAAATACGAAAGAATGTCTTATGAATCTCCGCCGATGCACACTATCGCTCCTCCTTATTTCCCACATACTTGCTCCCACCGGACTAAGCGTTTCTGCCGATAAGGCGGTCCGCTTAACCGATCATGGCATCGACAACCAGCGGCCCGAAGCAATGCTCCCGGGAAACGCTATCGTCCATGCTCGAATCCGTAACATTCAACAGGTCCTTGAGAATCTCGAATCCTTCGCCCTAAATACGATTCCTCATCAAGCCCTGCCTCCGGCTATCCAACCCATATTCAACGCAGAGAACCCACTGCTCACCCTCCTGGGAATGCCAATCGTTCAAGCGCCTTTGACATCAGAAGCGATCGCTGAGCGCCTCGGCATCGATTCCGAAGCAGAGATTACGATGACGCTATACCCAGGAATCCCGACCCAATTCTTTATCGCAAGTATCGGGATGGCTGATGGCGACGCACTCACAAAAACCCTCAGCATGGCATTAGGACCAGAGCAGATGATAGCCACATCGATAGGTGGTCGGCAGATGATCAGGATTAAGTCAGATCGCCTTCCCATGGGCTCGCTCTACCTTTCCTGTTCGAAAAATCGAGTCTACATCACAGGGGAACCCTCGCTGCTCTTACATCTCCACGAACCCGGAACCGTACCCACGCTTGCTGAAGATACCCATATGGGAGAAGTAATCGGATTGGTCAAGAACAAGGATCTTGCCGTTAGTGTAAACCCCGAGCTAATCAAGCCTTTCACCTCACAACTTCCATTCTACAAGTACCTTCCGCTATCGTTCCTAAACCAAGCCCGTGATCAATTTCTCAATCAAATGCCTGCCCAACAGCGACGAATGATTGAAAAACAGATTGAACAGCAGACCGGTATCAAGAGTCTCGAAGAAGTAGCCGACTACGCAGAATGTTTGATTACCGCCACCTACGAACAAATCTTCGAAACCATCTACGACAATATTGACGGATTCAACGGCACCACCTTTGCAATCCGATTGGACAGCGACTATCCGGAGCTATCGTTCTTTTTCCATCACGAACGAATTATTGCCAACAATGATACCCAACCAATCCCGATGGCCGCCGCCGAGGAAGCACTAGGCAGATTGGCGTCGTCTAGCAATCACCTCAAAGTGTCAGGCCGAGAATCAAATTCGCAGCCATCACCCTGGGTCTCTCATTGGATTGAACGCACCCGCAACCTAATGAACAACAAAGGACTAGACACAACAATCGTCGACACCGTCCTCTCATTGCACGAAAAAACTCAACGTCCCGATTCCATTGAAGCCAAAGTACCATGGACCGTACAGATGAACGCTGCCGTGAACTCAGGAGCACCGCTTTCGTCTTTTGACACCATCGCAGGCCTCGTCGCCGACCGACAAGCAAATGCATTCGTCAGACAAACACGGCCGGTCACCATTATCCCTCAACGGAGCGCCTCTTTTCTCAGGCAACATTTCCAAGACCAGATCGACGCACGTTCGATGAACCAGACTCTCTCCAAGGAGATTTATCCTCCATCGAGCGCCCCAGGGCTGATCGCTTCTGAGCAACGACTGATTGAGGCCACACTTCCCAATAAAGTGACTCAATTGACCCTTGAAAATGCCTACATCAGTCGAGCCGGGCTATTCGGATACAACCAGCATGAATTCATCAATCGAAAGATCTATCTGGCACGTCCGACGGACGACTACCTGGTATTCCATCAAGCTTCCAAAGACGCAACTTGGCTAAATTCTCTCGATTCGAAGTTTCATTCAAAGAACGGTTTTCCACTTCAACACCTGGTCGACCGACTACCTAACGGCGTCAACACCTTTACCGCACATCGAGGGATCAACTACCTTGTCGACGCAGTCACCTGGATTCAAGATGCTGAGGCTTTGGTTCATCGTGACATCCAGAATTACCTCGACCAGGTTCTGGAGCTCGCCAGCAGCAGTCTGGATCGAGAAAGCCTTCTCAATGAACTCCAATCACTGCCCTACTCCCCAGTAGTCGCGTCGGTGAATCAAGATGCGAACGGAACTTTCTATTGCATGTTACCCGGAAACATCACGTTTCCTCGGGCAAAAATCACCCCAATCCTCGGAGACCTCATTGCCCCGGTCAAACGATCTATCGAGAGCACAGGCGGGCTCATCGCCTATACCCGAACGATGGACGGAACCAAAGAATGGTCGATCATATGGAACACAGAGGGAGTCTCAAGCCTGATCCAAACTGTCGGAAACACGATTGTCAAAAAGTACCTCAACAGCACAGACGGCATTCAGGAAGTGATGGAACTCGCGATCAATGAACGCGACCAAAATCCTGATCGATTCTCTGAGGTGCTCGGGAAGAATCCTGCATGGCGATTCCTCGAACAGATTAAGCTCCCCACAGCACAACGCCCTCGCGTTGAGCACTCCCAAACCATCCCGGATGCCCCTATCGCGCCGCGAGATAGCTCGTCAACAGAGAAGCAAATCGATCTCAGCACCTTCTACAATGGCTCAGTTAACGAAACCTGGCATCAAGGCGGGATCGAAAACAACGATCTAAAAGCGCTACCTCAAGGATTCACCAGTATCGGCGGGGTGAAATACGATATCCGAGGCGTTGTTCAGCTCACCGGAAAGGGAGCACAAGACGCCTTGTCAGTTGAGTTTCCGACGGCTGCCACCGCTATCCCAATCAATCAAACGGTTGATCAACTTCACTTTCTCCACGCGTGCGGTTGGAAGGAGTCCGAGGGAACACCAATTGCAGCCTACATTGTCAACTATGTGGGCGGCGAATCCTTCGAGATACCACTCGAATATGGAATCCACCTTCGTGACTGGTGGACTCAGACATCTCGGGCGGAGGTTCCCAACGGTGATATTGCTTGGATCGGGAGTAACGGAGCATCGGCACAGCAGAATCAGGCGATTCAGCTCTACCATCTAGCTTGGAACAATCCTAAGCCAGACCTCACAGTTGCGAGCGTCGATTTCGTCTCTCACGTTACCGAATCGGCTCCATTTCTCATCGCTATCACAGCCGAATCCAACTAGATCGACGTGAGCTGATTCTCCTCGATGAAGTCCTCAGGAGAATTTCAGCAACCATTCCAACTCAATTAGTTAGACTTGACCCAAGCTGCATGATGGCGTGACATCATGGCATGAAGCATCCAGTCAAACGTTTCCCGGTGAGGGGGCCCTTACTGTCCCTGGTTATCGTTTTGGCTGGCAGCTTTGTGCAGCCCTTGGTTGCAGACACGGGAATCCTTCAGGTTCGGGTCACTGGCCCAGACCAAGAGTTAACCCCGTTCCGAGCCTGGGTCACCCAAAACGGTAAACAACACTTCCACCCTACAGAGCCACCGACCACTACCCCGTATCCAAAGGACAAGAGTTTTAGTTGTGACGGCTGGTTCAAGATGCCCCTAGCCGCAGGTCCGGCAACCCTTCACATCGAGAAGGGAAAAGAGTGGCTCCCGAAAGACGTTACCGTCGAAATCTTCCCTGACAACATCACCAAGAGATCATTCTCTCTTCAACAATGGATTGATTTAGAGGCGATCCACTACTACAGCACGGATCTTCACATCCACTTTGGGCACGACAATCTCCGCATACTCGAACAATTGGGGACTGCCGACGATCTTGATGTCATTCCTTCGTTCAGCTACTGGCTTCGGGGAACCGAACCAGAATGGCTAAGCGATTGGCCAGATTGGAACGATCAACAAAGAAGCGATCCGAGACAGAGAGTGACAGTCTCTCGGAACAACATTGAAATCGAACGCATCGCCTCACGAGCGAAGCCCGGGGGAGCCATCGGCGCATCATTTCTGTTTAACCTAGGATCACCGCTGTCAGTCGAACATTTCAATCCATACTTCCCCTCGGATACAGATCTGTGCCTCTTGGCTCGAGCCAAGTCGCCACAAGTCGTTATCGACACCGACAAGCCCTCATGGGCAGAAACCGTCGTTGGTGCCATTCTTGGGGCCTATGATACCGTTCAGATCTGCCATAACCACTATCATCGGCGGCAAACGATTCCTGGTGGCTGGGGAATGATCGATTCACTTAGCGCAGACGAAGCACCGTTGAATCAAGAGAACGAATTGTTTCACCGTACGAACAAGCATTACTATTCCTTTCTCAATTGCGGTATTCGCCTTGCTGTTTCTGGCGGATCGGCAATTGGCGTCATGCCCGTGCCAGCGGGGTACAATCGAGTGTACGCCCACGTTCCACCTCCGTTCAGTCTCCCCAAGTTTTGGAACGCGATTCGGCAAGGAAACTCCTTCGCTACCTCAGGCCCCGTGCTCTCTTTTGACGTTGGTTCGCAACAACCAGGATCTCATATTCACTACAATTCCACACAGCAAGATGGCCTTCCGGTAACGATGGGCGTTCAATCAATAGAGCAGCTAGAAAGCTTGGAAGTGATCCACAACGGAAGAATCATCCGGCAGATATCACTGAGTAAGCTATCGCCAAATCCTAGCCTACACTATGAACATACCTTTCGCCATTACCCTTCTCGAAGCGGCTGGTATGCTTGTCGCTCCCTATTCGAATCACCTCCTGGCCACCTTCGACAAGCCCACTCAAGCCCGATCTACATCTCTGTCGACAAGAAACCGACCGCTTTCAAGGCCGATGCTGCATACATGGCAGCATGGATTGACCGTTTAGTCGCCATCGCGAACGAGCCAGGCAGGTTTACCAATAACGAAAACCATAGAGAAACATTGAACACCTACAATCGGGCGAGGGATGCCTATGTGGCAATCTCTGAGTTGGCCAGCAAGATCTGGGGAGACTAGTCAGAAACAATTCACGCTCCGACTCGCCCCCCTCGCCACTCCTGAGCTCAGACAGAACTCTCTATTCCAAACAAGCTACCAACCCTTCGAAGATCTCGTAGCCATCGCTTGAGAACCCTCTCACAATTGCAGATTGGCTCGGAAGCTGCTGAAACCACAACAAACTGGTCAATCCGCATGGAACACTGAAAGCAATCCCAGAACAAGAATAGGCTTGCAGGGCTGAACCCCTTCTGGCGACTATGGCTTTCACAAAATTAAAAAAGTGGCAAAAAAACGTTAAAAAATCCCCTCGGACTCCCAAATCGCTTTGATTCAACCTATGACGAAACGCCCCACTGCACGACCTTTGTCGAGCTCCGACAAGCGGATACAAACAGCTCTGTGCGTCATATTTGATAGTCCACCAGTCCATTCACCTTCCCCACGATTTTCGAAAAAGATTAGCTGATGATTAACAACCATCAAAATGGCCTGTCCCAACAGAGCCCAAACAACGGTAGTGAAGGACTCTTCGCTGCGTCTGGCCAACAAGACGACGGAATCAACGCCAAGTATTACTGGCACGTCTTGCTCGAGCGACGATGGCTAGTCATCACGACATTCATCGCCGTTCTCGCCCTCGGACTCATCTACCTCTTCAAGACGGTCCCCGTGTACGAAGCCGTGGCAATGGTCCAAATCGACACGGAGGACGCAAATGTTCTGGAAGGTAGCCAAAAGTACGTCTCAGATACGCGGAGATCCAACCTACTAAATACGGAACAGAAAAAGATCCTTAGTAGAACATTGATACAGAAGGTCATTGATCTAATCGATCTAAAGTCAGACCCTCAGTACGCGGAAGCAACAGACATTGCTCTCGCCGTCGCAAATAGCATCAACGTCACACCTATTCGGCTCACTCAATTGATGTCCGTCGGCATCGAACATACCGACCCGAAACAAGCGGCAAAAATCGCAAACACCTTGGTTGACGAATTCATCAAATTGAACAAGGAGAATAAGGTTGGCAAACTCTCTGATCTTCACTTTTACCTTGAAGACGAAGTGCAATCGACAAAGGAAAAGCTAAATATAGCTCGCCAGAAAATGCAGGATTACCGCGAGTCACAGGGAACTGTCTCGCTGGAGAAAGACCAAGATATTGGACTGCAGGCTCTGATTCAGGCGCAATCACAATACGCACAAGCGGAATCCGAAGCGGCCATTGCGAGATCGATCGCCGATGAAATGGAGGCCCAGCTTGCGGCGAACAAACCCCTCGAAACAATTCCCCAAATTGCCGCGAACCCACAAATTGCCGCGTTGCAACAGTCTCTTGCCGGTTATGAAGCCGACTTACAGGGCCTTCTAGTAAAATACCTCGAAGAGTGGCCAGGGGTCAAAGACCTCAGAGAACGTATCGCCTCACTACAAGAATCCCTTGCCGAGGCAGCTCAAGATGCTCTTCAATCAACGATCCTCGCTGCCGAACAAGCCGAGGCTAAGCTCGCGAAGCTTACGGCCCTGGTCCAAGAACGAGAGCAAGCTCATCTAAAGCTTAACGAAAAACGCATCCAGTATGACATCGAATCAAGAAACGCTGAGCAGTTAAGAGCTCAATACGATCAACTTCTCTCCCGCCTCGAGGAAGTTCGCATTTCTCAGAGAAGCCACACCAGCAATATTTCAATCGTCGACAACGCGGAACCACCTCTTGAGCCGGTTAAACCTCGGGTTGCTCTAACGCTGCTACTCTCAGTTTTCGGAGGCCTTGCTATCGGCGCCGGTGTCGCGTTCTTAGTCAATTTCCTCGATGATTCAATTAAGAGCCAGGAGGATGTCGAGTCCTACCTCGGACTCACGTTTTTAGGCTATGTCGCCAGGATTAAAGGAACCCAATTGTCGGAGAGAGGACAGGAATCCTTTCTTAACCCTCAATCGGTTGCATCTGAGTCTTTCCGAACGCTAAGAGCAACAATTTCACTCCTACCAAACGGAGCCAACTATCGAACGATCGCCGTTTCCAGCACGAAATCAGGCGAAGGAAAATCTCTTGCGACGTCAAATCTAGCGATCGTTTGCGCACAAGCGGGTACTAAGACGCTCCTGATCGACGCCGACCTTCGCCGCCCCACGATGCACGAAATCCACAAACTACCGAACGCTCGCGGTCTCTCGGATTTTCTCGCAAATAACAAACAACTGGATGAAGTCATCCAACAAGGATCCATCCCCAATTTAGATTTTATCACCTCGGGCCCTATTCCTGGAAATCCATCCGAACTCCTGGGTAGTGACCGGTTCAATGATTTCCTCGATGCTGCTCGAAAGCGATATGACCGTGTCATTATCGATTGCCCCCCTGTATCTGCCGTCAGCGATCCACTTTCAGTGGCATCGCGCTGTGACGGAATCGTATTCATCTCCCGGTTCAACAAGATCCGCCGGGAACACGCCCGCCGAACAGTTCAACGGCTTAAAGAAGCTGGCGTACAAACGATTGGCGCACTGATTAACGACATCAGTGCAGAGAACAGCCACAACTACTACTACTACTCAGACTACTACTACAAGCCTTACAAGCAGGACGAGATAGCAGGGACTCAACCCCGCAAACTCATCGATCAGGAGAGCAAACCGGGCGATACAGCCCCGAATAATCAGAGGGCTTAGGCTCCCCTAGTTTACTCCAATTCAAACCCGACCACGCTGTCCTTGGAACGGTAATGAAGCATCAATGTTCCTACGATCGAGGTCTTGCGAACACAGCCATAAATACACTGAGGAGGAGCAAGGTAAGCGACATGGCTCCAAAGAAATAAAACCCCACTCGTAGACCTTCTCTGTCGGCTAGGCTTCCAACGATTAGAGGAAAGAAGAAAGCCCCGATTCCTCCACCGGACGCCACAACACCAATGGCCAACCCTCTGTTGTGACGATATGCCTCCCCAACGACAACCATGACCGTTGGGTAAAAGACTGACTGCCCTAGCCCTGATAGCAAAACCGAAGAATAGAACAGCCCCCCCTGGTCATAGACCGAAACACCAATCAGCCCAAGAGCACTAATCCCACTGGAGACAACAAGGACACGACGGTGGCTCGTTCCATGATACTGAAGCCCAAACGTTAGTCTTCCAAAGAGAATCCCCCCCCAAAACAATGCAACAACCATCGATGCAGCGGCTGCTGACCCCGATGCGAAAACAACATAGTACTCTCCAATCCAAGACGAAACGCCCATTTCAATTCCGACGTAGAGCAGAATAGAACTCCAACAAAGCACCAGGAACCGATCTTTGAAGATGCCCACCCCGCTAGCCACCTTTGTCGGCTGATTAATCTCCGGAAACTGAAAACAAAGAGTCAGACACGCCAGTGCCCCGCTTGCAATGCCTCCTGCAACGTAGATCTTTCGCCAACCAATCGTGTTCTCTAGGACGATGCCCACAAGCAATGGCGCCAGTACCGCACCAATCGTGAAGGCTGAGTGCATCAGATTCATGAGCCGGCTTCGGCCCGAGCCATCAAGTTGAATAACGGTACAGTTTGCAGATACCTCCAACATGCCCTGCCCTACACCAACCAAGCTCAGAAGAATAAGGTTGAGCCACCACTGAGAACTCCAACCGAAAGCAGCAACTCCCCCGCATTGAATTAAGAGCCCTAAACAAAGAAGAGGCCGAATCCCAACTCGAGGAATTCCCCACCCTGAAAGTATGGACGAGAGAAAATAGCCCGCAGCATTTCCAGCTAGAAGATACCCTGCAACAGAGTAAGGCCAATCAAACTGCCTCACAACGACGGGTAAGGTTGCCCCTAGGATCGTGGCAACGGCCCCCATCAGCAGGAATCCGCAAAAAACGATTCCAAATGTAGAGCGATGGCTCCTCAAATTATTCAGAGGGGCCCAAACCGCCTTGATTCAAGTTCAAAATCGAAGACTCTCCCGAGCGGACGCAGCCACCCCCAGGAACTTCTCGGCTCAACTCTTCGCCGCAGTGGTTTCTTCCGTATCGGGTTTCGGTTCTTCGACCTCTGGGTTGCGCTTCTTCAAGATTTCCTCCTTGATTCGCTTTGCCAGTTCCGGATTCTCCAAGAGCGCCAGTCGGGAGGCTTCCTTACCTTGCCCGATCAGCTCCCCATCGAACTGGAACCATGCTCCTTTTTTCTCGACGACCCCATCAGCCACTCCCACCTCCAAGACACTCCCTTCCTTGTTAATGCCGTGGTTGTAAAGAATGTCAAATTCTGCCTCAGCAAATGGAGGGGCCACCTTATTCTTTACGATCTTCACCTTAACGTGATTCCCAATCACCGCCCCTGAAGGATCTTTGAGGGTTTCTTTACGCCGAATATCAATGCGAATACTCGCATAAAACTTCAAGGCTTTGCCCCCGGGAGTGGTTTCAGGACTTCCAAACATGACTCCCACCTTCTCACGAAGCTGATTGGTGAACAGGCAAGTCGTCTTTCCCTTGTTGAGAATGGAAGTCAACTTTCTCAACGCCTGACTCATGAGACGCGCCTGCATTCCCATTGTCGCCATCCCCATTTCCCCTTCAAGCTCAGCCTTAGGCACCAACGCAGCTACAGAATCTACGACTATGACATCAACGGCCCCTGATCGAGCAAGCGTTTCACAGATCGTCAGCGCTTCTTCACCACTATCCGGTTGCGATACCAAGAGTTCGTCTAAATTGACCCCTAAACGGTTCGCGTAGGAGGGATCGAGCGCATGTTCCGCATCAATGAAGGCTGCGGTACCACCTACCGCTTGCGCATTGGCAATTACATGTAGCATCAAAGTCGTCTTTCCGGACGACTCCGGCCCATAGATTTCGACAATTCTCCCTTTCGGCAAACCTCCAACACCCAGCGCCATATCAACCGACAAAGCACCGGTCGGAATCGCCTCAATTTGAGATTTTATATTGGCATCTCCTAGACGCATGATACTCCCATCACCAAAGGCCTTGGTAATGGAATTAATCGCGGCTTGAAGATTGCGATCTTTGTCTTGGGAAGCGCCGCCAGGCGTTGGCTTTTTTCCTTTGTCAGCAGATTTTGGAGGCATAAATTTTGGCTCTGTTCCGGATGAGAATAGAACACCCCGCGAGCAAGTCAATCACCGCGGTTAAGTGTCAAATCTCACATCTTAAAATCTTCCTATGCCTCGGTCCCAGGCCTAGTCTCCGAACAACTTCTTCAGCCGCTCAGTGGCATCAGCACTACTGCCCTGCGCGTTCTTGGCCTCTTTCCGAGTCATTTCAAAATATTCACAGTAATTACCCCGGTCTTTTTCCATTACAGGCTCCGCACGTCGATCCCGGCATTGATGAGCGGCCCTGGTATCAAAGCTCTCACAGTTGAGACAAACCCTTAGATCAGATCGACATTGTGGACAGCTCTCACTTCTCCCAGGCTGGCCCGTCAAATTCCATTCCCAACCACATTGATGGCACTGTTTCGTCATTGCAAACTCCGTTGTTAAAAGGCCCCTAACAGTAACGGAGCACGGCAATGACGCAATGTCTGATCGACCTAGGCCGGAGGGCAACGACTATTGCGAGCCCGGGCCAGCTTATTTAGCCTTCCACAAACGGCGGCAAGAACTCCCATAAAGACACCAGAAACCCAAGTATCTAGTTCTGGAACAGGCGTAATCTCCCCGAATAATTCGACATTATCAATCCTCCAGGTTCCTGAACTACCCTCTGCATCGAAGCCAAAAATTCGCAACTCGACCTCGTCGCGGAGTTCGGAAAAAGCACCAAGATCAAAGCTTATAGACTGATCCACTCGCGTTTCAGTATTATCAGGTACACTGACTTGCCCCGGCGAAAGATCCACCGTAAACCCATCCAAACTTGACCGAACACTCCACTGTGAAATCCCCGATGCTGACCGCCGTTCATCAAATTCCAAGGTCATCAACGCCATCTTAAACCCGTCATCCGGACGAATCGAGAAACCAAAATAATCTTCCTGATCAAAGGATGTCGTCGACCAATTTCTTGCACTGAAGGCATCACTGGCCGAGCTCGCCCCCAAACCAACACCTCTTGAAATATTGCTAGCAAACCCATCCCCCGGTTGAAAAGCAGGACCAAAACTGGCTTCGCTTCCGCTTGCTCCTGAAAAATCATACAATACCAGCTGGGCCGCCAAAACCCCTTTTGCCACCCCAAGCAAAGTAAAGAAAACTACCCACCGCATAATTCCACCAACTAACCCATAACTAATTACCATTACTACTTCTTACCAACCCTATGAGAAGTATGTCAACTTTTTTTGAATTGCACGACGATACCTGCTCTTGCCACGAGAAACCGAAGCGCGAAAATTAGTTCTTGCTTTCAGCTCCCAACAAATAACCATGGTTCATTATGAAACCGCCGGTATACAGACTAGCAATCGTTGCAATGCTCGGAGCCCTCTTAATGCCCTTAAATGCTCAGGAGTGGTCGCGCTTTCGCGGACCAAACGGTGAAGGGAAAGCCTTAGGTCACGGCAATTTCAAACAGATATCATCCAAGAGCATCGCTTGGAAAACGTCTCTCCCAGGCAAAGGACATTCTTCGCCAGTCAATTGGGGAAAACAGATTTTCGTCACTAGTACAGACGAGGAAACCAACACGTTCACCGCACTCTCGATTGATTCAGAATCAGGCAAAATTCGTTGGAGCAAAGAATTCCCATACAAAACCTTTAGAAAACACCAGTTCAATAGTTTTGCTTCATCTACCGCAGCAACAGATGAGGAACGGGTGTATGTCAGCTGGGGAACGCCCGCTAATCTCTATCTTGCCGCCTTAAGCCACTCTGGAGCGCTCCAATGGAAGCGAGATCTCGGCCCCTTCAAGAGCCAGCATGGCCCAGGCACGTCCCCCATTCTCTTTGAAGACCTTGTCATCATTACCAACGAACAGCTAGGCGATAGCTTCATCATCGGTGTCGATCAAAAGACAGGCGAAACGCGTTGGAAATCGCCACGCAGAAGCGCAAAGACAGCCTACTCGACGCCATGCCTTTCCAAAGATTCAGAAGGCAACCCTGTGCTTCTCGTAAATAGTCAAGCCCACGGCATCGGAGCGCTCAACCCGAAAACCGGGACGCCTCTCTGGGAATATACCGGAGCATTCGACAAGCGAAGCTGTAGTTCTCCGATTGCGGTTGGCGGACTCGTCTTTGGGAGCTGCGGAAGTGGCGGTGGTGGAAACTTCGTCGTCGCTGTGAAACCTCCGAACGGAACCACTCGAAAGTCCGCCGAATTAGCATATGAAATCCGTCGCTCGGCTCCGTATGTCCCGTGCTTCATCGCCAATGGAGACTGGCTCTTCCTTTGGAGTGATGGCGGAATCCTTTCGTGCGTTGAACCTCAGACAGGAAAGGTTCAATGGTCGGAACGGACCCGCGGTCGATTTTTCGGTTCTCCGATCGCAGTCGATGATCAGCTAATCGCAGTCGGAGATGCTGGCAAAATTCACGTCGTTTCGGGCACCGGAAAGTTTGAAATCTTCGACTCCTTTGAACTCAACGAAACCTGCCACTCAACGCCCGCTCTTATCGACAATCATTTGTACGTCCGTACCGTCAGCCAGCTCTGGAAATTCAAGCCCGACGGCCATTAAGTTGGCGGCCCGGCCGTTTCAGCTCTCAAGAAAGGAAGAACAGACATGAGCGATCTCGAAGAATTCATTGCCCAGCTTCCTGTCTGTGATGTCCATGAGCATCATATTCCCGAGTTGATCCATTCATCGAAGGTCGACCTTCTCAAGCTCTTCCAACAGAGCTATGCCGGATGGACACAGGAGCGTCCCTATCCACTTCCCTCCGAGACAAGAGACGTGGATCCGATGCTATCCGATTCGCCCGCAACAAACTGGGACTCTCTAAAACCTTATATCGAAGAGTCCGGTTCAAGCATGTTCGTCAGAAATCTCTTACAGGGAATCGGAGAACTCTACCCAATCGCTCGTGACGGCATTACAAAGTCTAATTGGCAGGAACTCGACCAGCAAGTCAGATCCAATCACCAGACACCAGATTGGCGAAACACCGTGCTTCGCAGAGCCAAAATCGAACATGTTATAACAGACCCCTATTCGAATCCCCTACTCGATCCAGTCGAGACCTTCGGAAAAAACTATTCATCGGTCGTTCGTATGAATGCATTCGCCTTGGGATGGCATCCCCAATCCCGCGATCACAACGAGAACAACGCTCACGAGCTCCTTGAGGGACAAGGTCTCAGCACGAATACATTCGAACAATACCTCGAGAGCCTTGAGACGCTGGTCAAGTCAATGCGCGGAAAAAACCAAGTCGCCATTAAGAACGCTCTAGCCTACGATCGGTTCCTCCATTTCGATCCAACATCTAGAGACCAAGCAAAGGCGATCTGGGGTCAGGCCAGTCCTAGCGCTGAAGGCCAGAAGGCATTCGGAGATTTCATCGTCGATCATTTCTGCGATCTTTGTGCGCAGTACGAGCTCCCGATGCAAGTTCATTTAGGTACCGCCATCATTCGTGGCTCGAATCCCATGAATCTGGCTCCATTGATCGAGCGTCATCCGAAGACTCGTTTTCTCCTGATGCACTTGGCCTATCCATGGAGCCGCGAGCTACTCGGGATGGCATTCGTCTATCGCAACATCTGGCTCGATCTCACGTGGGCCGCGCTACTCAGCCCCTCGCACTTTAAGCTGGCACTCAATGAAGCCCTTGAAGTGTTACCAGACGATTCCAGAATGATGTTTGGAGGAGATAATTGGCACGTTGAAGAAACCTTCGGGACCATCAATACATTCAAGTCACTCATTGGCGAAGTGCTTCAAGCGAAGGTGGTAGCAGGCTATTTTCCTTTCGACCACGCATCCCGTCTTGCGTCACGGATACTCAAGGACAACGCTGTCGATTTCTTCGGCCTATAACAACATACTCAAACCGTAATCGGTCGCCGGCCTCGATACCAACTGGCGAGTTGAGGCCACGCGAAGGCGAGGAGAAGCAAGAGTACCAGAACCAGAGAAATTGGCCGGGTGAAGAATGGAATCCACGAGCCTTCTGATTTGATCAGCCCCGTTCTCAGATTCTCTTCAACCATCGGACCGAGGATCAATCCCAAGATCAGTGGAGCCAGAGGAATCCGAGCCGCTTCGAGGAGAAAGCCCACCAACCCAAAACCCACCATGATGTACACATCAAAAAGACTGTTCCTCAACGCATAGGCGCCCACAACAGAACAAACAACAACGGAGGTCAATACGATCGACCGTGGCAACTTTAAGATCCACCCAAAGGCTTTGATCCCGAGAAAACCCGCAGGCAGCAGCAGCAATTGAGTCACGAGGGCAATGACAAAGATCGTTTGCACCTGTTGCCCGCTCTGCTCAAACAACAGAGGACCAGGTTTGATATCATACATCAACAAAGCCCCAAGAACGATCGCTGTCACGGAGTCACCAGGGATGCCAAATACCAATGCCGGGATCCAAGCGCCACCCACAGCGGCATTGTTCGCGCTCGTCGGCGCAACAACTCCCTCGGGAGTCCCTTTCCCAAATGCTTCGGGCGTCGAAGAACTCCGTTGAGCGACCCCATAGGCTGCCCAGGCAGCGATATCGGCTCCCGCCCCAGGCAAGGCACCGATGAGTGTGCCCAAGGATGCCGACTTCGAGACCGTACTTTTATATCGCCAGAGGATGCTCCCTAGTTCCCTGAAACTACTCGCCTTTTCCGCTGGAACAGCGGACGCAGAGAGGTTCTGTGGTTGCCAAACATTCCTCAAGACCTCGGAAATTCCAAACAAGCCAATCATCACCGGGATGAAGCCGATCCCTCCCATCAACTCCATCGATCCAAAAGTGAACCGCTGACTCCCGCTAACCATATCGATTCCGACCGTTGAAATCAGCATCCCTAAACTCGCGGCAATTAGCCCACGGTGGGTTCTTCCCGAGCTAACTACCGCGCTCATGGACAAGCCAAAAATAGCCAACCAGAAATACTCAAAATTGCTAAAACGGAGAGAGAATCGAGCCAATTGGGGAGCTAGAAACATCAATAGCCCCACCCCCACGAGACCTCCAATACATGAACAGATCAAATCAAGCTTCAAGGCCAATGAGGCCTTGCCTTGCTTAGCCATCACATGACCATCCAGCGTTGCAGCAGCAGACGCTGGCGTTCCGGGTATTCTCAAATAGGTCGCCGGAATATCACCCGCAAAAATCGCGGTAAAACTCACGCCGATAATCATGGCCAATCCAGCATTTGGGGGCAGGTAGAAGCTGACCGGAACGATGAGAGCTACAGCCATTGTCGCCGTCAGGCCAGGTGTCGCGCCGACAAACACGCCAAAGATCATGCCCAAGAGCCAAGGTACGAGCACGCTCACCTGCAACAACTCACCCAGCATGGCAAGTGCAGAACCTGAGAAACACGATGATCACCCGGCCACTCTACTTAAGGCCAGCGTCTCACAACCATTAAAATCGCTCGCTTCCGGGCAGCTTTTGCCCGAATCTTCAACGCAGACATTGCTAAAGAACAACTTCGTATGCCCCAAAAACTTGATTTAAAAGCGCGGATAGCCAGGTTTTCGACGAGAGCACTCGCTTTCACCCTCTTACTCGTCTCCCTTGAACACGGCTGGGCTCAAACGGAAAATGGGCTCTATGCCACATTCTCAACCTCTGCTGGCGAATTCACCTGTGAGCTCTACTTTAAACGCGCTCCACGGACCGTTGCCAACTTCGTGAGCCTCGCCGAAGGATCCCGACCGTGGATTGACTTTAAGAATGGGGGTATTTCCAACAAACCATTCTATGATGAAACAACCTTTCATCGAGTCATCAAAGGCTTCGTCATCCAAGGAGGTTCCCCTAATGCGACCGGAACCGATGGTCCAGGATATCGGTTTCGGGATGAGCTCCATTCTGAACTCAAGCATGATCGAGCCGGGATTCTTTCCATGGCCAAGACGGCAGCGCCGCACACGGCCGGAAGCCAGTTTTTCGTTACCCTTGCAGCCACGCCGTGGTTGGACAATGTTCACTCTGTTTTCGGGGCAGTAATCATGGGACAAGGATTTGTCGATTCCATCGGACAAACGCTTACGGACAGCGCTGATCGCCCTCTCGCCACTCAGAAGGTCAATTCAGTTCGCATCGTTCGGGTCGGCCCCGATGCGCTCGACTTCAACGTCCATGCCGTCTCGCCCCCACTTCCGGTCGTCCGCTCGATCAGCGCGAAAATCCGGCCGGGTGACACGGGACTAGAGTTGGTCTGGGAAGCCAAGGAAGAACACGACTATCACGCTTTTTTCGGCGAAAACCTTCTGCAATGGAATGTGCAAACCCTCCGTCCTACCGGCAGTGTCTCGCTGGAGAACTTCGAGCAGGAATTCTCAAATCATTTCTTCTTCTTCATTGAAGCCGAACACGACTAGCCCCTCATCTACAATCAATAAGGCGCTTGTCCAAGCCGATCGGAGAAGGGCCAGAAAATGTAGCTTGGCCGCCCAACGATGGCCCTCTCGGGGATATCCCCCCAGCTTCGACTATCAAGACTCCTCATAGAATTGTCTCCCAATACGAAGACATGAGCGTCTCGAACCTCGAAACTTGAATCGCTCCGAGGAAAAAGAGGGGCGACGGCTCCAGCTCCATAGCGCGTCGCGATTGTGCCGTTTAGATACCCCGAATACACACCAGCGGCTGGTATCTCCGAGATATTCATGAACCACTCAAAGCCCCGCTCAGTAGATGGCATTGGCTGGTGATCAATCCTGACAATCCGGTCATCGCCAATCGTCAAAGTTTCGCCTTCAAGCCCCACCAAACGCTTGAGGTAGTAATCACCCGTGGGCTGGGCTTCAACTGCGTGCGCTGAGAAAACCACGGACTCGCCTCGGCGAGCAGGGCGAAAGTGATAAACCAGTCGATTGACCAGAATACGGTCTCCCGCCTGCACACTTAGACAAATCACGTCATCGCCCGAAGAAAAAGAATCACCAGTTTGCACCCCTGCCCTCGCCCAAAGGTTATCTGGTGGACTCCAAACCGTATGCGCCACCCCCCCAATCGTGTAACGTTGGTAGCTGAGCACGCCAAAGGCCGAAACCGGATTCCTATCGCGAATTACCAACGCACCCGAAACCTTCGCTCGGCTACGAACAAGCCGGACGCCAGAGAAGACTCGTTCATACAGCCTCTCCAAGGGCCCCACTTCGAGCAAGGGCTCGCCCGGTTCAACCCGATGAACTTGAGTCCCCAAGAACGTTGGTTCCATGGACCCACTGGGGATAGACATAGGATGAAGGAAGAACGTACGAATGCCGAGGGCAAGCACGAACACAACCCACGATAGCTCAGAAAGATCTTTCACAAACCCATGAAACCACAACGTCAACCGGGGGCGCTCTACAAGGCAACAAAGAGCAGAACGCGACGCGCCTAATTCTCAGCCTTGTGCGCAACGCTTGCACGCCTAAAAAGGTTAGAAATCAGTATCTAGCGATCCAAAAATATCTGCGATTCCATCCATCATTTGACAAATAGCTTGAGACTGCAATCCCGCCCAGCTAAACCTTCAGCAGTTCGAAGGCATGGGTATAGCACGCCGACAGCAAGGCACGAATTCATCCAGAGTGCTTTCCTTATGAGCCGGTCATCCTTTCAGCTCGCGAAGCCAGATTTTCGCAATGCTAAAAATCAATGAAAACAGCAGTAATTTCAGGTGGAGCAGGTTTCTTGGGTAGTCATCTCAGTGATCGATTGATTGCAACCCACAAGATTCTTTGTATCGATAATTTTTTCACCGGCAAACGCGAAAACATCGCCCACCTAGTCTCACATCCAAACTACACACTCATTGAACATGATATCATCAATCCGATTCACTTCAGTGACCAGAAGATCGACCTCATTTTCAACCTCGCCTGTCCTGCTTCTCCTATTCACTACCAACACAATGCCATTCGTACGATTAAAACCAATGTACTAGGTACAATCAATCTGCTTGGGATGGCCAAGCGACACGGCGCACGAATACTCCAAGCCAGCACCTCGGAAGTCTACGGCGATCCACTCGAGCACCCCCAAACCGAATCGTACCGCGGCAACGTCAATCCCATTGGGATCCGCTCCTGCTACGATGAAGGGAAGCGCTGCGCCGAAACCCTCATGTTCGACTATCATCGACAGCACAATGTTGCGGTCAGAGTCATGCGAATCTTCAACACCTACGGACCACGCATGTCCGAGGAAGATGGTCGCGTTGTCTCCAACTTTGTCATTCAGGCACTCCGTGGAAATGATATCACCATCTACGGTTCCGGCGAACAAACTCGAAGTTTCTGTTACGTCACCGACCTCCTTGATGGCATGATAAAACTCATGGAAACGGATGGTTTTACTGGCCCAGTTAATATCGGAAACCCTAATGAGTTCACCATTCGAGAACTAGCAGACGCCGTCATCGAACAAACCGGCTCATCATCAAGGCTCATCTTTAAGGACCTTCCAAAAGATGACCCTCAACGTAGAAAGCCCGATATCTCCCTGGCCAGCGAAAAGCTCGATTGGCAACCCAAGATCGAACTACGTGCAGGACTCGCCGAGACCATCTCCTTCTTCGAGCAGCAGATCAGCAGCTAAACCGGGAAACGGAACGCTATCAAACGAGACAAGCCCCGCCTCCCCACTCGCTCAACACACATTCCCAAGAGGAGAAACGCTTCAGGTAGCCCCCATTACAATCGACCAGGGAAAAAGGGAATTATTTCTTAGGAAGCAAAACAAAACCGCTTGACGACAATTCGCGTCACGCCTATGTTGACGACAATGCGCGTCACGAAAATAACTGACTAATGAAATATCATTTCAATCTAGGAAAGGCGGAAATGGACATTCTGCGTTACATCGCGGAACACCACCCAGTGACCGTCCGTGAAGTCGCGGACCATATCGCTGAAACCAAGGGCCACGTCCGAACGACCGTTCTCAATGCCATGGAACGCCTACGAAAGAAGGGCTTCTTGGGACGCGTTCAAGTTGATGGTGTCTTCGAATACGAACCATCTAAGCCAAAGAAAGAACTATTTCGCGGATTGTTGAGCGACTTCGTGGACACTGCTTTTGGGGGATCCCATGACCCTCTCGTTGCCTATTTTGTCGAAGGCACTGACATGACGGACGCTGAGCTCAAGGTGCTCAAGAAACTCGCAAAGAAACTGGATGATCAACGAGGTGAATGATGATTGCGGATTGGAACGAGATTGGAAATCAATGGGCGACCATAGCAACACAGCTGCTGTGGCAGGGAAGTATCGCCATCACGATTATTTGGGCAATCACTAAGGCGTGGCCTACGATGCCAGCATCTAAGAGGCACTGGCTCTGGCGCCTCGTCTACTTGAAACTGCTAGCGCTTGTCGTTTGGCAAACACCCATCGCTCTCCCGGTTCTCCCTTCTAGCGGTGCTACCGATAATACACCCGCAGCCACGATCGCACTCTCAAATTCCAGTAAGACAGAACCGGCCTGGACGACACTGATCCCCTTGCCACCAAGTGGAGAAACGAATGGAGACACGGATTTCAAAATACGCTCATATGCAAACACGCCGCCCTTAGTAGAGCCTCTAGTCAATGAACAACTATCACTAAGTCTGGCAACTTGCTTCGGCCTCATCTGGTTACTCGGTGTCACGTATTGCCTTTTAAGATCACTGGCAGCGTTTCGGGCAACCCGCCGCCTCATCAACGAAAGCACGACCCTTTCGGGAACGCCCGTTTATGATCATTTCATAAATCTATGCCGACAGATGAACCTTCGCCAATCGCCCCGCCTCCTGACGCATCCAAAAATCAGAAGTCCTCTCGTCATAGGTTGCCTTCGGCCATGCATCATCATCCCGACTCTCCAAACGACCGAGATGGTTGCATCTGACACAAAGCTCGTTCTCCTTCATGAGCTCTCCCACGTCGCACGCAAAGACCTCTGGTGGGGCTGGCTCCGAGTCATTGTCGAAAGCATGACCTTCTTCCATCCATTGATCTGGGTAGCCAGACATCAATGGAATCTCTCACAAGAAATGGCCTGCGACGAATCGGTCCTCACCCGGACTCAAGTCGCAGCACCAGACTATCAACAGGCCCTGCTCAGAACGATCGAGCGGGGGAAATCCAAGCATGAATTCTCAAACAATATTCTCGTCGCTGGAGCCAGTGGTTCCTTTCGCGACATGAAAGAAAGACTTATCGCCATGAACAAAATAAAACGCCGATCAAGAACCTATCAACTCGCCGTGGCCAGCTTGGTCACTGTCATCGGACTCACCGGAGTCCTCCCCTATCAACTCGTTGCCAAATCGTCGAAAAACTCATCAGAACAGCATAAGGATGAATCGATCTTCGATGAACTAAACTCCGGCACTCAGTCAAAATCCAAGTCGAAATCGAAAGAAAAACAGCGTGAAAAGTCACATGAGAGTTTTGATTCGCATCGCGACAGGGCTGTCAGCAGTGAGAATTCCCAATCAGAACCGATTCTCTCACCTGTCATTCAAGGACTGAAAGCAGCTCTCGCCAGCCGTCAATCTGGAGTGAGAAAGAGTGTCGTCGAAGCGCTCGCCGAGCTCAAAGATCCAGCCGCGATTCCAGTCCTTATCACCGCCCTCCAAGATTCCAGCAGTAGTGTGAGACACGAAGCCCTCCACGGCTTAGAACAATTAAAGGATTCACGCGCTCTTGATGCGGTCACCCACTTACTCGAGTCTGACTCGTGGAAGGTCAGGAATCAGGCCATTGATGCCCTGGAAGACTTCGCCCACCCGGATGCTGCTCATTCACTACTAAAAGCCCTCAACGACCCGCATCCAAAAAACCGAATCAAAGCGCTGGATGCACTCGAAGACCAGCATCATCTCGACGCGGTTGAAGCCTTTAGCAAATCCTTGCATGACGAGCACTGGGAAGTGCGAAAAGAAGCCGCCGATGTGTTGGGCGAACGCAAATCACCAGAATCCTTCAAAGCCCTTTTTCAAGCACTAGGCGATGACCACCACGCCGTCAGGAGCGAAGCCTTCGATGCCATCGAAGACCTCGATCTCCCGAACATGCACGATTTCATCGGAGAACTCGTCAAGGAACATCCCCAACAATTCGCTCGCCAAGCAGAGCATTTTTTTGAGAAGCACGCCGAGCAACAGCGAAGAAAAGACGAACGCAAACACCGCGAGATGGAGCGGGAAGCAAAACGACATTACGATGAGGCACGGCATCAAGCTGAGAAAGAAGGAAAGTCAAAGAATGATTTCTTCGGTTTCTCAGATCAACCCCACAAGCAGTCTTTCGAAGCGCCAATTCAAGACGAAACCGTTCAAACGATCGTTGACTCTGTCCTCTCGCAAGTGAACGCCAAAGTAGAAGAAGCAGTCGCCAAGGCAATCTCCGAAATTAAAAAGAAACAACAAAAGCAAGAGAAGTCCGGTTTCGATCCCTTTAAGGATAAAGCCGCTGGCAGTGACTCCCTTTTCTAAGCAATTCGCCTAGACTCAATACCGCCACTCATACCGCAGCCACAGCTACGCGGGAAGCAGATCGCATCCCGAGATTCCGCTCCCGCGTAGCCCTTTTCGCATCCGATTCCCAGTCCGTCTTCGCAACGAAACCCCTCGGCCACAATCAGATTACAGACTTACTGTGCCATGAAATCATCCAGCACTCCGCAAACAGACGGATCCAACAATGCGCCGCTTGTCCCCGGCAATGCTCCCCCAGGAGTCGGTTCATCCATCGATATGGACTACATCCAAAATCTCGCTATGACCCAGAGAGAGGATGGAGCCGCAGCCGTCGAAACCTATCATCAAGCCATGTTCCTCCATGAGCACGGCCTCGCCTTAGAACGATTCAAACAAGAAGAACATATCCACAATGACCGGCTCGAACATCTCGAACAGCAGTTGACCGGCACAAGAAATCGGCTCGCCGAAGTTGAACGACTCGAACCGATTGACAACGACGGGGAGCTCGATGATCAACCGACTACCCCTTGGAACATCTGGGATCGCACCATGTTCGGGATGGGTATCATTGGAATTCTAGCCATGGTGATTTTTGGGATCATGAACATCTCATTCAACCTGCTAGAGTCCGGAATTGTTACCTTCATGGAACACCCGATACGCGCTTATTTTTGGGCCGCCTTACTCCCTGTTGGAGCCCTTGCAGTCAAAGTGGGATGGGATCTCTTGGAGAATGAACGCTCACGGGCCAAATACGTCTGGGCAACCCTTTGCATCGGCATGCTCTCCCTCCTGGTTTGGATCAGCGCCTACGCATTAGTCTACCCTTCGCTTTCGAAGACCACGGAAGAACAAATTGGGGCGCTCTCGGTATTCGATTCCGCAAATAACACAGATTCGGGCACAACAGCAACCGGAGTGAAAACCCTAGACATGATCAATGTCATCGCCCAAGCCATTGCCGAGATCTGCCTTTCGGCCGTTCTGGGGATTTATCTGACCATGATTTACCAGAAACATCGCCCTGTGAGATTGGCAATCAATCCCACCTTCTTTCAATTCGACCAAGAGCGGGATGTCCTCGAACGTTCCATTGCAACCGAGCGAATGGCCCTCGCAGCGGCTCAAGGCCAACTCAATCATCTTGAGAATAAACTCACTGTGATCAAAGCCTATGCCAAGGCACTCTTCGAGAAGGAAACGATTAAGAAAGAGCAAAACGACCACCAGAAACATCTCACACTCGCACGGATTGAGAGTGAACTTCGCTCTCATCTCAATGAACTCGACCAGCCGACAAGTAGCAATGGTCGAAGCACAAATTTCGAAACAACGACTCAACTCAATCCTCCGACACGATGAAGTATTTAGTTCTCCTCATATCGGTCGTTTTGCTAACCGGAACAGCCTGTGATTCAAGAAACGCTGAGGTTCCTGAGACACAACGTACCCGCTACATCGTCGGTCTCTCTCCCTTCCTAGAAAAGGAACGGAAGGACGAGATCTATCAAGGAATCGTTCGGCTCGTGGTTGAGAGAGCACCGCTCAACTCGATCTTTCATATCTACGATGGCTACCATCTGCAAACGGTGACTACCATCGAGATTCCGGCAATCACTGCCTTCCGCAGCACACGGACGCGAGCCAATCAATTCCGAAAGCAGATCCAGAACCTCCGAGACTTCCTGGCTGAAACGGCGCCAGTCGACGAAGCCCAAGCGCTTGATCTCACCAACGCGATTCGATTCCCTCAGTTCCTGGAGTTCGTGAGTGAGAATCTCTTCGAAGCGGAGATTCCGACTCGGGTGATCGTGCTCGGAAGCCCGCTCTATGTAGATACTCGAGAACTAGGGTTTTCAATGCTCGATGGCTACTTCCCCTCGGATGGACATCTTAAAGCACCGCAAGACAAATCCGTCTACAGTCTTGAACGACGCGAGAACGCGCTCAAAGACGTCGTCATCGATTTCGGCTATCCGAAGGACCCCTGGATAAGCGATATCCATCGACAAAGAGTGGCCCGGTTCTGGACCCTCTATTCTCAACTCCAAGGAGCCGTGCTTCATCGATTCACGGGAGACCTTGCCACAGTTTTTGAGAAGGCAACGACGGCAGCTCAAGATCTTCACACGCCGAGAACCGAATGTGAAATCGACCCAGAAAGCAAAAAGCCCGAGATGATCCGCATCACCCGAGACATCGGAATGACCGACTGGATCACCAGTGATGTCCCTCGAAACCTAGGACTTCGCCCCCCATCGAGAAATACTGGCCCAATGAAAATTGGCATTCGTTGGACGGAGAACATAGATCTTGATCTCTACGCCAAACCGAGAAGGGATCGCGAAACCCTGTTCTTTCAAAACACACAGAGTGACGAAGGTTTCTATTTCAAAGACCATCGTTCCTCTCCCCAAAACCTGTCTCTTATACACATCTCCGAGCCCACGAGACCTCTCTACATCTCGT
>CAJXVR010000039.1 GCA_913061285.1 uncultured Verrucomicrobiota bacterium
ACGAGATGTAGAGAGGTCTCGTGGGCTCGGAGATGTGTATAAGAGACAGACACGAATATGCGGCGAGTCAAGTGGAGACCTTAAACTGTGCCGCTTGTCACGGTGTGGTGGAATCGCTTCCCACATTGTCGCTAATGGGAGAAAAACTTAAACCAGAGTGGTTGGCTTCTATTCTTGAGGGAACACTTTTCTACAAGCCTCGCCCATGGCTTGAATCAAGAATGCCCGCCTTTGCTTCGCGGGGGAAACGTATTGCTCAGGGCCTGGCCATGCTAAACGGTTATCCTCCCACAAGTTCTCGAGGTTCAGAACCTGAGGAAGATCTGGTTGCCGTCGGGCAGAAACTCATCTCTGCGAACGGAGGCCTTGCCTGTGTGACGTGTCATGCGGTCGGCGACATGCCGGCAACGGCCGTCTTTGAGAGTAATGGCATCAACTTCGCTTACGCCAACGAGCGGCTACAGCCTGATTTCTTCCATCGCTGGATCCTCAAGCCAACTCAAATCGATCCCGAAACCAAAATGCCAGTTTACTTTTTTGGAGGAGAAAGCCCCTTGCCTGACATTCTTGAGGGAAACGCCACGGATCAAATCAAGGCGATTTGGGAGTACTTTAAGCAAGGGTTTGATATCGAGGCGCCAGAGTGATTCGCGTTTAGTTGTTCTTTCCAGATGATGCGAGGCGGCTTATGTTTCCAGGTAAGCCCTGATCTAATTACGCTTATGAAAACGTTGTCTGAGAAGAATACCCGTCGGGAATTTATCAAAACAGCCTCTAAGGCGACTGCCGCCGCTGCGGTCTCGATTGCTACCCACGCTCACGCTGCTGGAAGCGATCGGATCAAAGTCGGTATTGTCGGAACTGGCGGTCGCGGGAGTGGGGCGATCGTTCAGAATATGTTGAACGAAGGCTGCGAACTCCATGCCGTTGGTGAGGCTTTTGATGATCGATTGGCACGGTCCCTTCCAAATATCCGCAAACAGCTCGAGAGCAAAGGCAAGTTTAACCTCAATGCCGACCGTACCTTCGTCGGGCTTGACGCGTACAAGCATGTCATCGATGCCTCCGATATGGTGATTCTCACGACCCCTCCAGGCTTCCGACCGATGATGTTTGAATATGCTGTTGAGCAGGGAAAACATGTCTTTATGGAAAAACCTGTTTGCACCGATGCCGCAGGCTATCGACGTGTGCTTGCAGCGGCCCGCAAAGCTGACGAGAAGGGGCTTAAGGTGGTCGTCGGACTGCAGCGTCGCTACGAAGATCTCTATCTTCAATCGTATGACGCGATTCAAGCGGGGGAAATTGGAGAGGTCATTGGCGCGCAATGCTATTGGAATGGTCGAGGCGTCTGGCAACGTCCGCGGAAGAAACTAGCCGAAACACTAGGCCGAGAGCCAACTGAAATGGAGTATCAAATCTACAACTGGTACTATTTCACTTGGGCTGGAGGTGACAACATCTGTGAACAACATGTTCACAATCTCGATGTATGTAATTGGTTTACCGGCGGTCTTCCAGTGGAGGGCTACGGATCAGGGGGGCGAGCTGTGAGGACAGGCGAGGATACAGGGGAGATCTTTGATCACCACTGTATCGAGTTCAAAATGGCAAATGGCGGCTACTACCACTCTGATTCTCGGCATTTCCCCAATAGCGATAATAAGGTAGGGGAAGTGATTATTGGGAGTAAAGGGCGCCTGGAAATCTCCTCGAATCGTGGGGCGATCTTCTACGATCACAAAGGAAAGGCGGTTCGCCGCATTCAAAGAAACCGGCAGCAGATCTCAAAAGAAGTGGAACACGCAGTTCTTCATCAACACGTCCGAGAAGATAAGCCCATTAACAATGCCTACTATGGAGCGACAAGTAGTATGACGGCAGTCTTTGGGCGGATGTGCACCTATTCCGGAAAGCGCATCACTTGGGACGACGCGGTGAATTCGAAGGTTAGTCTCTTTCCTGAGCGACTTGCTTGGGACGCGAACCCTCGGAACATGCCCTTACCAGACGGAAGCTATCGGCATGCTGTGCCCGGCCGAACGGAAGTGCTCTAGTACGAAGGAGCAAGATTCTTGCGAGGGGCGATCCTTCTAAGATCGCCTCTCGATGGTTTTCGTCACCGATGACAGGGTCACAAGAGAGCTGCTATTCATCAGGTTGGATTCCTAGAAACAGATCTCGCCCGAGACGAAGAGCCGCCATCTTACGATCGGCGATCGATCGTTTTAGCATCCAAAAGCCACAGTCTGGGTGGATGTATTCAATCCGTTCCTGACCGAGAACGCGGGATGCCGTCTCGAGAGACCTCGCGATTTCATCAGCGGTTTCGATATGATTGATTTTGATGTCGACCACTCCTAAACCAAGAGCGATCTCTGGTTGGATGTCTTTGAGCGCGTGAAGGTCGGTTTCCGGACGATGTGCCAGCTCGAGGACAAGATGATCGGCATGGAGTTCATTGAGGAAATCAATCAATCGTTTCCAGCCACCGGATTGAATGGTTTGCCCACCATAATTCCCAAAACAAAAATGGACGCCAGTCTGCCCTTGGAACTGATCGAGCACTCGATTGATCGCTTCTGCTGCCAGCGGGGCGTGTTCAGGGCTTCCAGGGATGTTGGCTTCATCAATCTGGAGGCAATTTGTCGGCAAGCTCGACACTTGCCGCGAGGAGATCAGCGATGGCGAGAGTGAGCGTCTCGAGGTCCTTGTAGTGTTCATCCAAAAGCGTTCGCGACAGCATGTACGGACTTGTAACGGTAAACTTGAATTTCCCTCCAGCGACCGCTGCTGCCCGTGCACAATCGTCATGAAGGTTCATTGAGCCTTCAGACAGCGCCTCAGTAACGACCGCTGCAGGTTTGGCTCGAAAGCGCATCTCGTGTTTTAAGGCATAGGCAGCGGCTTGACTTTGGTTGATCCTGGTAAGACAACCGCCGAGACGACCCACAAAATAATCGATCATTCCATTCGTGTCGGGGTGATTGATATCAAATCGATACAGCTCCCCGTCCGTGGGCAGATCAATGCCGAGTTGCCGTTGCGTGTCAAAGATTACCCTTGTGGCGTCGACGAGAGCCTGTTCGCTCGGTAGCGCTGCGAGCCAGTCTGGAACCGGATAGGATCCGACGGTCGTCGTGAGAATGCTTGGTTGCTCTGAGTAGCGGGGCGTCATGGTTTCCATCACATCTACAAAAGGATACGGATCGAGGATAGTAGAAATCGCCAATGCGTTCCCAGCTTTGTTTCCTTGGGAGAGGGCTTTCTGGTTACTAGCATGCCATGTCCAGTCCTCTCGAGAAAGGGGAATGATCTCTCGACAATCGAGCCTGTGTATGCTCACATACAGATGATAATCTGAGGAGAGTTCAATATGCCGAATATTAA
This sequence comes from uncultured Verrucomicrobiota bacterium, assembly GCA_913061285.1. Lineage (GTDB taxonomy): Bacteria > Verrucomicrobiota > Verrucomicrobiia > Limisphaerales > AAA164-E04 > UBA2970. The sequence continues at coordinate 3,391 of CAJXVR010000039.1, forward strand.
TGCCACTGTGACCGTCCCGGTCGAGATTTCCAAAGTCTATACCTACTTGAGAAGCCGGTATGAAAGTAAGCAATACCGAGTGGCTTGCAAAGAGACTCTCGGATACGTTCCCCCGATTGCTTGTGACACTGACGTAGCCGATTCCGAGTTGACATTCACCGCTCCAGGGCGCGATCTCGTAACCAAGTCAAACATAGGCGGATGGAGCTGGCACTACCGTTTGGAATCCTTAGCCGCGACTGAGACGAAGATTTCAATTGAGTACCGCTGGGGCCGATTCATGGGGCTCTTTGGACTTGGGACGATCAAGCATCAGGCTGCCAACTCCTTGACAGACGATATTCTTGCGATCCAAGCGCTAGCCGCCTAGGGCCTCGTTTGGCGTCCCACCCCAAGTTCTGATCGATCGTTAGAGGCACTCTCCGGTGCTAGTCTCGTGCGTTTCAGCCAAGGCATTCAAGGGGCGCGAACGCGCCAACAGAGACGCAAAGATTAGGGGTGGATCCCCGTTCTTCCTTGTATTATAACCCTCCCATGAACCCACTCAAAAAACTCGTTCTTGTTCTTGCCGTATTCGTTGGCATTCATCCGTGCGCGCTACTTGCCGCGGCGAAGCCATTTGTCCATTCGCTTTTCTCAGACCACATGGTGATTCAGCGCAAGATTCAGGCGCCGATTTGGGGATGGACGAAGCCAGGGGAGCAGGTCATCGTGAGCCTCGCTCACCAAATGGCGATTGCCAAAGCCGATGCTAATGGCCGTTGGGAAGCGAAATTGGGGCCTTTCAATGCGGGGGGACCTTACGAGCTCAAGATTGCTGGAACGCAATCGCTGGTTTTGAAAGATGTCATGGTTGGGGATGTCTGGCTCTGCTCTGGCCAGTCTAATATGGAATGGCCCGTTCGAGCATCCAACGATGCTGAGAAAGAGATTTCAGAAGCAAATCATCCTAATATTCGGCTCTTCACAGTCCCCAAGAAAATCTCTCCGAAACCGCTCTCTCATTTTGACGCCGAATGGAACGTCTGTTCACCAGAAACGGTCGCTGAATTTTCAGCTGTCGGGTATTTCTTTGGTCGTCAGCTGCACCAGGAATTGAATGTGACCATCGGCCTGATCGATTCATCGTGGGGTGGTACGATTGCTGAGGCTTGGACGAGTGCCGGAGCGCTTAGTGATCTGGCGGATTTTCGCGATGCGGTCGCTGGGGTTGAAGATTGGGCCCATGAAGCCGATGAAACCGCCCGAGACTACCAACGGAAAGTTGAAGATTGGTGGCTGGCTGCTGATCCAGGTTCGCAAACGGGAGGCAAGTGGTCTGATTCTAGCCAGGATGACTCCCGCTGGCCCAAAATGGCTCTCCCAGTCAATTGGGAGGAAGCAGGCCTACCCGACTTTGACGGGATCGTATGGTTTCGTAAAACGTTCACTGTGCCGGATCGCTGGAAAGGAGATGACCTAATTCTCCATCTCGCAAAAATTGATGATGCTGATACGACTTACGTCAACGGTCGCCGTGTTGGCGGCAAGAATGGGTGGAATGAGAACCGCGTCTATCGCGTCCCCGCGTCTCTCTTGAGTGAAGGCGTCAATTCAATCGCCATCCGTGTGCTCGATACTAGCGGTGGAGGTGGTGTTCATGGGGCGCCGAATGACATGTATATCAAGTCCGCTGACAGTTCCAAAGTTGGAGCGCAGCCTCTCTCAGGCTGGTGGCATTACAAGGCGGCCGCTGCGTTGAAAGAGCTCGAACCGTTTCCTACTCGACGAGGAACCTCTCCCAATGTGACGACGGTCCTCTACAATGGAATGATCGCACCTCTTCTCCCGTATGCCATTAAGGGTGCTACCTGGTACCAGGGCGAATCAAATGCCAATCGCCCCACTCAATATCGAACCTTATTGCCAACCATGATCGAAGATTGGCGACAAGGCTTTGGCGTGGGAGATTTTCCGTTCTTAATCGTTCAGCTGGCAAATTTCTACCCACGTGATCCGCAACCCACGAATCCCAATTGGGCAGCCCTTCGTGAAGCTCAGTCACTCACCGCCCAGAACGATCCCCAAACTGGGTTGGCAGTGATTATCGATATTGGAGAAGCCAAGGATATTCATCCTCGGAACAAACAGGATGTTGGTAAACGTTTGGCGCTGGCGGCTCAAGATATTGCCTATGATCAAGTGATCGTTTCCTCTGGTCCACAATATCGAAGCATGACTCCTAGCGGTCATTCAATCGCGATATCATTTGACCACGTCGGGTCGGGACTCGTGGTAAAAGGAGGAGGGGCACTCGAAGGATTTGCCATCGCTGCTGAGGAAGGAAGCTTTGTTTGGGCGGACGCTCAGATCATAGGTGACCAAGTGATTGTTTCATCGCCTGTAATTCAGTCCCCAAAGCGCGTTCGGTACGCCTGGGCGAATAACCCTGCCTGCAATCTTTACAATCAAGAGGGGCTGCCAGCGATTCCATTTAGGACGGACACAGAATCCGTCGAAGCCCCACAAGGATTTGAGTCCCTTTTCGATGGGAAAACGCTCAATGGCTTCAAGCAGATCAACGGAACGGCGACCTACGAAGTTGTGAACGGGGTCATCTTGGGCACGACGGTCAAAGGGAGTCCTAATTCATTCCTCTGCACCGAGAAACGATATCAGGACTTTGAGTTGCAATTCGAAGTGAAGTTGATGAATCCGGAGTTAAACTCCGGTGTTCAAGTCCGCAGTAATAGTTACGATAACTATCGCAATGGAAGAGTTCATGGTTACCAAGTTGAAGTCTCCAGTAATGGGAATGCCGCATTCGTTTATGATGAGGCCCGCCGAGGATGGCTGAGCAAGGACCGTTCGGATGAACGGGCTCGAGCTGCCTTTGATGCCTCGACTTGGAATCACTATCGGGTGCTTTGTGTCGGCGACGTGATCAAGACTTGGGTCAATGGCACTCCGGTGGCAAACGTGAAAGATTCCCTGACTGCTGAGGGCTTTATCGGGCTCCAAGTACATGGCGTCCGGGAGGATCCTCATTGGCAGGTCGCTTGGAGAAACCTTTGGGTTCGTGAGATTGACGAAGACGATTCTGTCTCTCTCTTTGACGGCAAGACCTTGAAAGGATGGCAAGGAAAGGAGGGCGGCTGGCATGTTGATAGAGAGGGGAATCTTGCTCGTCGTCCCAAGAGTGGCTATTTGTGGACCGAAGGCTCGTATGGAGATTTCGAGCTCAGTGCTGAGTTTAAAGTTAGCGAGAATTGCAATAGTGGCATCTTTTTTCGAACGGATCCTAATAACCCAGTTCAAGGCGGATTCGAAATTCAAATTCTAGACTCATTCGGACGGACTGAGATCGGTAATCACGACTCTGGGGCACTCTACGATGCGATGATTCCCCGCATTAATGCTGCGAAGCCCGTTGGCGAATGGAATCACTGTGTGGTTCGAGCCGTTGGATCTCAGGTGTCGGTTCGCCTCAACGGAGAAGAAGTAATTGACGCCGATCTAGAAAAATGGACTCAACCCCGTAAGAATCCAGATGGAAGTCCAAACAAGTTTAAGACGGCGCTCAGAGCGCTTCCGCGCGAAGGGCATATAGGTCTACAGGATCACGGGAAGCCAGTTTGGTTTCGAAATCTTCGTGTGAAACAGTTATCCCTAGAAAACTAAAGCAAAGGCCAATCTGCCGAAACATTCTCCCTTTCTAAAAATCTTAGCGACACATACGTATCATGAGTGAAACGGTCAATCCAGTCCCAAGCAACTACGGGACGGTTACACCCTATCTGATAATCAAAGGAGCCATCGCCGCCATCGAATTCTATAAGAAAGTCTTCGGAGCGACGGAACGGATGCGGATCGGTGGTCCTGGAGGAATTCTAGGACATGCAGAGATCCAGATTGGCGATTCCGTCATTATGCTTGCTGACGAGTTTCCAGATTTGGGGTTCAAGAGTCCCAAGGCTTATGGAGGCACCCCCGTTTCGACCTGCTTGTATGTAGCGAAAGTTGACGAGGTATTTGCCAAGGCCGTGAGCGAGGGCGCTGAGGTGCTAAAGCCAGTGGAAGATCAATTCTATGGGGACCGTTCGGGAACTGTGGTTGATCCCTTTGGGCACGTCTGGACAATCTCCTCTAGAATTGAGGATTTAACCGCGGCTGAGGTACAGCAACGTGCCGCGGCAGCCTTTGGAGGCGGAGGGGATGTTTAGTTCCTAGCGGTAAGGTTGGGTGAGGGGAACAATTCATCACCGTCGAAATGCGAGCACCAAATCTGGATTTATTTGGTGCTCGTTTTTTATGAGTGCGAGAGCGAAGCCGTTGCTTTCTCTTCTGGGCCTGGGAGTATCCCGGTAGATCGCCACTCACTCTGATGGGCTTGTCCCATGCCGTAGGGCTGAAGCTTCGTTCCGTAGAATCTGTTCGCTAGGGTGCCAGAAATCTGACGTTTACGACCAGAAACTCTACAGTCCCTTAAGAGGTATTGGCCTGGTTGCAACGCCATCAAGGTCGCCAAGAGCGAACTGAAGTCCAGCGAGGTAGAACGTGAGAATCTTTTCATTCCAAAAGATGGCGTCGTTATGTCCCAGAGAACTGTAGAAAACGCGTCCCTTGCCAAAATCTCGTACCCATGAGATGGGGTAGTCGCCATTATCACGCTGACCGCGTTTCAAATCAGTCAGCTCTGGATCCAGGCTAAGTAGAACCCGTTGGTGATCTCGATGGCAGGTGTCATCGCGGAATTGATAGATCTCATCCTGAATTTCAAACGATCGAGCTCCAAACACACGGGTGAGGCGATTTTGCGGGTCGTCGATTCTAACCCCGACGATCGATCTTGACCCCCAAGGGTGTCCGGCAAACGCGCCGCCCATCATTTGGTTGTAGAGATCCCAGTCCTTGTAGGTATCCGTCGCCGAATGAAATCCAGCCAAGCCTTTTCCACTGCGGACAAACGCAGCCAATGAATCCTTCAGTCGCTGCTCGGTCTTATCAGCGTCGGCCTTTTCAGCAGCACTAAGAGTCTCAAAAACTTTCTTGCTCGGACGAAAAATTCTTCCCGTCGTGTTAAGCATGAGGACCGCATCGAAACGGGCTAAACTTTCGGGTTCGAAGATGGAGAAATCCTCCGTATGCGTCACCTCAAAGGCCCCCGTCGTTTCTCCCAGGAGCCTCATGGAGGCGACCCCGACTGGGATCGAGCCATGACGAAATCCGTTGGTAAAAGAGAACACTAACAAATGCCGTTTCTTGTCTGAATCGACCGCGTGCTGCTTGCTTACCGCGTCGCTTATTTTGGCTAGTTTGTCCGGAGTTACCTGAGCCAGGCTTTTGCTGGCGGAAGGAGCGATTAGCAGGGAAAGGAGAAGAGCGTTTGTTAGTTGCTTCATAGGTGCATTGGCGCCAAAGCGCCTTCTTGAACGATCAGGGATTTGAGTTGTTATCGGAGAAATGGGTTGGGTTTGTCTAGACGGAGCTAGGCACAACAAAAGGTTTTCGATAGAAGCGCGACATCATCAGGTTTGCAGATGGGTTGTTCATAAAGCGTTCCGTCGAACGATCAATCTTGAGTTTTGGGCCAAGCTGATAGGTCGAACGCTGGGGATCCACTCCGAGTGCCTTCGTATTATCTAAGACGGTCCGGAACGAATCCGTAATTACCTCAGACTCACCCAAACTGGTTGTGTTCATGTTAAACGGATACTTCCATCCCAGGCGGTAAGAAGTATTCCCTAAGTGACACAAGGCACTTGAATAGTGTCCCTCGAGAATATCCGCATGCTGTCCATGCCGACGGCGAGAACGAACTGAATTGATAAAGTTCTCGAAAATATTTCCGTCTCCAATCTGATACTCTACGTCTCCGAGATCTTCTCCAGGCCCTCGATCGTTTTCAAAGAACTTACCAGCCCGTATGACCCCGGCTTCGAGATAAAACTCATTGTCTACTTTTCGAGGGAAATCGCTCATCTTACCGACTAGGCCCCGAGTCTCAAAGACTAGTTTGGTCTCGCCATAGTCGTAAACGGCCAGTTGCATGTTTGGGGTCTCCCCTTGATCTGTATAGCTGGGTCCATCGACATAGCGTCCTCCCATGGAAACGACGGACTTTGGTAAGGTCGCACCTTTGATGGCCCATCGAGCAATGTCCATCTGATGTACCCCTTGATTTCCCACATCCCCATTCCCGAAATCCCAAAACCAATGCCAGTTATAGTGAACGAGATTTCGGTGAAAGGGTTGCTCCCGAGCAGGGCCTAACCAGAGATCAAAATCGACGTTGCCAGGGACCGCTTCCGTTGGTTTATAGCCGATGCTCCAACGAGGCTTGCAACAGTACCCTTTTGAAATAAGCAGTTTGCCATACTTGCCACTTTGCACGGCAGCAATCTGTTTTGCCCAAGACCGGCTTGCACGGCTCTGCGTCCCGTGCTGAACGATGCGATCGTATTTACGTGAAGCAGCGACGGCTTGTCGGCCTTCGAAGACATTGTGGCTGCAAGGTTTTTCGACATAGACGTCTTTGCCGGCCTGACAGCCCCAGACAGTTATGAGTGAGTGCCAGTGATTCGGTGTTGCTACGGAAACCGCATCGATATTCTTATCTTCAAGCAGCTTCCGTACATCTTTGTAGGTGGTCACTTGGTGAGCGTTGTCCTTCTCCAATTGAGCGACCCTGCGCTTGATGACGTAGTCGTCGATATCACAAAGGGCTGCGACCCGAACACCCGGAATCTGCCGGAAGCCATCGATATGATTGCCGCCGCGTCCATTGATTCCGACCACGGCCACACGTATGTCACTATTGGCGCCCAAGACCTTCGAATGAGGGCGGGCTAGGGCGAGGCCGAAACCGGCTCCGATCGTACTCTTCACAAAACTTCTGCGGGTGACTTTCTTCATAGCGTTAGCGGCTCCACGTCTTGGGTTGTAAGAGCTTATACCCGATAGAACGTGAATGGATCAAAGAGAAAGACACCTGAACGCACGATTCTTATACCCCTGAGGTCACGAGGCGTTGCCCCTCCTGAATCCTGCGACCAGATATTGAGCCGCAGGATTCAGACGAGAGCAGAAGTCGGTCAAAGAAATGGACTCAATCAGGAAGTTCTTCGCTTGGTTCCGGGAGGAAGAACGAAAGAATAAAGGCGCTGACGAAAAGAAACAGTACAATCCCAGCTCCGGTATAGGCGAGGCGGGTTGTGGCTGGAAGCGCACTCGTGCTTGTGCTGGCTACAATGGTGGTCGCGATCCAGGCAAAGGAAGTCCCTAGCATCCGGCCCCCGATGTTAGCAGCCAACCCTTCGCCGGTTCCTCGAAGGTGCATCGGAAAGACCCTCGGTAGATAATTGCCCCAAAAGCTGAATTGCCCCACAACGAGAAGTCCTGCAAAGAACATTCCAGGATAGAGGAGGGACAGATTATGGACGGCGCAATAGAAGAAGACCACGGGCATAATAAAGATCCCTGGCACGAGAAAGACCCGTAGCAAGGTACGCCGGCTGACAATCTTAACGACGAGGATAGCGAGGAGAACACGTCCAACAAGTCCGCCAACCTCCTGTACTTTCGTCACATTGGTGGCGACCAGTTGTTCCGTTTTCTTCTTCTCGGGCACACTCATATTCGCCACCCGCTCCTGAACCTGCGGCAGTCCTGGAATCATTCGCTGGACCTGTTGAATTGCGCCAAAAGCCGCGCCGTAGGAGCATGCGAACATTAAGGTGGTCACGATCGTCGTTCTGCGCAGGTCTGGAGCAAAAAGTGCGGCGAAACTCGGACGTTTCAAAGTCCCAGCCTCTTTCTTCGCTTTCCACGAAGGAGACTCTGGAAGAAAGGGCCGTATGATGATTAATGGAATGGCTGGCAAAAGGCCTGAGATTAGCGTGTAACGCCATGCGGCGTTGGGATCAGAGATCTGTCCGCCAAAGAAATTGAGGAAATCCGGGAGAGCGATAGCTGGCAGCCCGCTGGCATATTTCAGTGCGATTCCATTGGCAAAGGCAACCATGAGTCCGCCGATCGACGAGAAAGCCTGGGTATAACCTAGCACCTTCTCTCGCTGTTGGGGATTAGGAAACATCTCGGCCAGCCACGCGACGGCTGCGACAAATTCGACGCTGACCCCGATAAAGGTTGTGCAGCGAAAAAAGAGAAGCATCCATGGCGTGGTTGAAAAACCGGCAGCGAAGGCCGAGACGGCATAGAGCAGAATACTGTAGGTAAGAATTCGCCGTCTTCCAAACTTGTCGGTCAACCATCCACCGAGCATTCCAAATATTCCGGCTGCGATTGCCGGGATGAAGAAAATCCTCCCAACCCACATTGAAAACTCTGGGGTCCCGGGAGCCACTCCTGCCATATCCATGAGAGCAGGGCGGATGACGAGTGGGAGCATCAACAATTCATAAATATCGAACGCAAATCCGATAACGGCGATGGTGCAAATAAGCCACTGGGTGGAGGTTAACGGTTTGGCTTTAGGGATATCGGAACTCATAGTCTACGAAATCTTATAACATTAGCCCGGCCTCCCGTTGCTGCTCGAAAAACAGGAAGTGAGGATCAGTGGACCAGCGAAAAATGCATCCTCGATTGAGCCGGCACAAGTCTTTTCTCGAATCCCAACCGGAGTGCCCCGTGAATAAGGAGATTCACTAATTCATGAATCGCGACGAGGGGCAGGATTTATTCTCCGCGGTTTGCTCGTAAACGCATTCGAGCTCGGCACTTGACGAGTTCGAGGAAAACGCCGAACTGCTCTGACATTGGATGGGCAGCATTCCCAGGATCCGGTGACATTCGTTCATCGATCATGAGCCGCATGATTCCTTCCGCCTCTTCCCCCGTCCAGGTATGAGTGTGTTCGCTGAGAACTCGGTCCAGAATTGAGACCGCCGATGATGAAGGGGGGCTCGGGACTGGATTTCCGGCAAGGTGGTTCATGGGTATGTGATCGATCTTTATTCTAGATGGTCTTTAAAGTCTCTCGTATTCAGGATGCTCGAGTCCATAGAAAAGGCGTTGATTAGTGACCGTTTTTTGATTGCAGGCGGTTATTAGGCTGGCTTGTCGCAAAACAGGGGGGGGGGAGCTCTCCTCTCGTCGAACGGTTGAATCCAAGACTTCTAGCAGGAACAGACTGGATCTACCCATACCACAAGGTGAGAATTATCTTAATTCTGCGGACAATCTTTGTAATCGGGAGCTCAGATTGAATGAAATAATGAGCTTGAGATTGCCTTTTCACCGTTCTTTTGGTTGGTTACGCTCTCTTTTTTATGGAAGAAGCGAAACAAGCAGTCGTTCGAAAGACGCTCGACGAACGAAATCAGATGACGGACTTGGAGCGATTGCGGCATTCGTGTGCGCACGTCCTCGCAACCGCTGTCCTAAGGATTTGGCCCCAAGCAAAGCTCGACATCGGCCCTCCGACAAAGGAGGGCTTTTACTACGATTTCGATCTCGCCGATCACCGATTCTGTCCGGAAGACTTCGAGAAGATCGAAGCCGAGATGAAGAAGATCACCAAAGAGAACCAAGTCTTCGAGCGATCGGTGAAGACAAGGGAAGAAGCCGAAGCGTTCTTTGCGGAGGCCGGTCAAACCTTCAAGGTGGAGCGGCTCAAGGACATTCCGGAGGGGGAAGAGATTTCGTTTTATCAAAACGGAGAGTTTACCGATCTCTGTGCTGGCCCCCATGTGATGCGAACGGGGAATATTAAGGCCTACAAATTGCTGAAGGTTGCTTCGGCCTATTATCGTGGGAATGAAAAGAACCCGCAACTGCAACGGATCTATGGAACCGCCTTTCAAAAGAAGGCAGAACTTGCCGAATGGTTGGAGGCTCAAGAAGAAGCAAGGCGCCGTGATCATCGTAAGATCGGCAAGGAGATGTCTCTCTTTACCTTTGATGACGATGTCGGTCCTGGATTGCCGCTTTGGATGCCCAAAGGCACCGTTCTCGTCGAAGAGTTAGAGAAACTGGCGAAGGAGACGGAGTTCGCCGCGGGCTATCAGCGTGTGCGGACGCCTCATTTGGCTCGTGAAGCGATGTACAAGACGTCCGGGCATCTTCCTTACTACGCTGAAAGCATGTTTCCTCCCATGGAGGTCACGGAAGCCGGTGAAGGTGAGGGGGGTACCGATGTCAAGGATCGGTACTACCTCAAGGCCATGAATTGCCCACACCATCACAAGATCTTTGCTGCAGTCCCTCGCAGCTACCGGGAACTTCCAATGCGGCTCGCAGAGTATGGCGTTTGCTACCGCTACGAACAATCAGGTGAATTGATGGGCTTGATGCGGGTGAGGTCGATGCAGATGAATGATGCCCATATCTACTGTTCAGCGGAGCAATTTGCCGAGGAGTTCCGGGCCGTCAACGAAATGTATCTCAAGTACTTTCAGATCTTCGGCTTCGAAAAATATCAAATGCGCTTCAGCACGCACGACCCCGCTAAATTGGGCGAAAAATTCGTCGATGATCCTGAACTGTGGAAGAAAACGGAAGACATGGTGCGAGAAGTACTCGTTGACAGCGGCATCAACTTCGTTGAGATCCCTAACGAAGCGGCTTTCTACGGACCGAAAATCGATGTACAGGTATGGAGCATTTCCGGAAGGGAATTTACCATCGCGACGAATCAGGTAGATTTTGCCGTCCCCCCCCGTTTCGGCCTCGCTTACAAGACTTCCGAGAACACCCTGGCAACGCCTCTCTGTATTCACCGCGCTCCGCTGGGAACTCACGAGCGATTCATCGCGTTCTTGATTGAGCACTATGCAGGGAATTTCCCCCTCTGGCTGGCCCCAGAGCAGGTGCGAGTTTTACCGATCGGCGATGATCCTATTCCATTCGCAAAAGAGGTCCACAAGCGACTGCGAGAAGCGGGAATTCGAGCCGAGATCGATGCTGGGCGTGACAAAATCAACGGAAAGATTCAGAACGCCGAGCAAGCCAAAGTGCACACTATGCTCGTTATTGGGAATCGTGAATCTGAGGCTCAGTCTGTATCAGTGCGAATCCATGGAAAAGGAAATGTCGGCGTCACTTCATTTGATGCCTGCTTAAGCGAACTCGAAGAGTCAATTCGATTGCGCAAACCTTGATTCCAACCAACAAGCGGGCATTCCTTTGTGTGCTGCTCGCGTTCCCACTAGTTGCAGGGGGCATTCTCACGCAGCGTTTTGCCCCGACGAAACGCTCTTCAGGGCATTATTTTAGCAATGTGTCTCCAAGCGGAGACACATTGCTGGTCCGCTTGCGTGACAATGCCAGCTATCGGGCGGTATCCGGAACATTGACATCTTCAAATCGAGTCCTCGAGATTTCTGGAACCTTGAAGGACCAGATGCTCGAAGGGATCGCTTTCCGTCGGGTCGCAGATAAGCAGGAAACCAACCTGGTTGTTAGAGCATCGCTTGCAGGGCTACAGCGCTCCCTGAAACTGAATCTGGGGAAGCTCTATGAGCCGATGAAGGCCCCTTTGATCGCAAAGGAAACCCACACCGTTACGGATCGTCGATTCAGGTTCGGACGCTACGGAGCCACACGTAAGGCTTCGGCCTCGGTGCCTCAGATTGAGGACGTGTTTCTAGCTTCGAGACTCTTCAATGAACGCCTTGAGGCAGAAGGGCAGGTGAAGATCCTTGAGTTTCAATCAGGATTTTGGAATCTGCTCATTGACAGTTTTAAGCTGCCAGGAATGTCTTATGACTGGGTTTCGGATACTGATCTTGAGTTGCAGTTTGTGTCGGAGCACTTCGCCAGTGTTAAAACCTGGAACTACAGTTTCACAGGAGGTGCTCATGGAAACACCTCGTTTGAGGGGATGAATTTCTATGCCCCTGAGGCCGGAAAACTGATCCGGTTCCACTTGCTAGAACTGTTTGAAAATGGCGCTGTAGGAGCGGCTGTTTGCGCCGCCGAATGCCTCCTTGAACTTCGTGCCCAGGGAGCACAGTTCGTGCTCAATGGGCTGGTTTCAGAACTTGCAGCGGATGAACTGAACGCCTTTACCGTCAGTTCTCAGGGATTACTTTTTCATTTCTCGCCATACCAGGTCGCGCCGTACTCCCAAGGGACCTTCCAAGTTTTTGTCGCGGCAGACAAGTTTGGCCTGCATCTAGCGCGACATGAACTGGGAAGGGCGTTGCGTCAACTGTGGCATATTCTGTAGCCCGTAGTATTAGCGTTCGGTTGCTGGAACTTTGTCCGCTATCGTCTGGAAATAGGCATTGATAGCGTCGCGATATTTTTCAGGGGGGACACTATCGCGTCCTTGGAGAATATCCTTCTCGAGCTGTGAAACGAGAATGTTCCACGATTTCTTCGGAGCTGCTGGACCGGTTCCTTGGGACGCCCCCCCGGCCATCGTGCCTTGATGTTTAGCTTGAAGGGCTTTTGCCGCTGCATTTGCCGCCTTTTGCAAACGGTCTGCTTCTGCCTTCGCTTGGGCTGCTTGCGCCTGGGCTGCCTTTGCTTGGGCTTGAGCCATTGCGTTGCTTGGGGTAGAGCCTGATTCGGGTTTCATCCAATCTGTCATCAATGAAACGTTGATCGGGCGGTTAGGAATTCCTAGGGATTCTTGCGCTTTCATTTCATTTTCAAGCATCGTCAATAAATCATCGAGCGACTTGTTGGCACCTGGAGCAGAGGGGGCAGGAGACTCGTCCATTTTCTCGATCATTAGATTGAGGAGTCGATCAAAACTCGATTCCGCTAATGAGTAGGCGGTAACCAAATGCGTTTCCATCTCTAGAGCACTCTCCCAATTCCCGTCAGCAAGATTCTCTGTGGCCAATGATTGCGTATAGAGGATGTCGGTCTGAACAATACGGACCAATTCGTCTGCCGTTTGTCCAATTTCTTCAGACATCGAGGAAACCTGTCCCTGGAGGACAACGATCTTGTCTTTTAAGGTCGTGGTGTCCTGTTCCAAAGTGTGCTGTACTACTTCGGCAGCTTTCGAGAAATCGTCTTCCTCCAAGGCTGTCATTATTCTCATCCATCCAGAGTGATTTGAAATAAGTGTTTCGACTTCCTCGAGACGGTTGGCGATGTAGACGTCAATTTTAGGCTCGTCGTCAATCTCATCACTAAGAAGGGGAAGGTGTTCGTGAAGTGAGCGGAGGTGTTCGAGGGCTGTCGTGGCATGTTCGAGTCCTTTGTCGAGTTCGTCTCGAGAAACCTCGGAGAACGCGTGGCCTAATTCTTCGATTAGTTGTTGCGCCTCTTGTGTCAGCGGAGCAATCGCGACGTGCTGTGGATCTATCGTCAGCGGTAGCCAGGTTTCCATGTTCTCATGCATTTTCGTGCTGCCTTCCAGTGTGTCGCTCATTCGGGCCGCATACTGCTGGCGAATGGCTCTTGCCAATTCTGAACGCTTCGATTCTTCCGTTTGGTGCCAGCTTTGCACCTGTTCTTTGAGCGTTTGTTGTCGCAATGCTAGAAGGGTCATTTGATCCCGTTGGGAGGTTCCTTGAAGCTCCATCATTGCCAAGTATCGCCGCAGTAGACGCGGATCTTCAGCCAATAATTTGGCGAGTTCATCCATGATCTGCTTCTTCTCTTCCAACAGCTCCTTGAGTTGTTCGACGTAGTCATCGTCTACTTCAGCTAGTTTTCGATCGTAGGAATTGAGAGCGGGTTTCTTACTGCCAAGCAGTTTTTGGCTGTTCTCGAGAAAGACCTGATGCATTTTCGCCAGTCGCTGCATTGCATCTTCAATTTTCTTTTCTCGTTTGACGGCTTCGTAGGACTGATCCAGTTCGTTCAAGTCCGCGATGGCGCGCTCGACATGAAAACGCCCTGATTCAAGTCGAGCATCTGTCTTTTCTGTTTCTTCGGTCTTGATTGCAATCAGGGACTCTTGCGCTGGCACGATATGATTGCTTCCGATGTTCTGCAATTGAAGGCCGATGAAGGCGTAAGGGGTTCCGCTCGATTTCGAGATCAGCTCGGCAATGGCGCTTTCAGACTGGCGGAGCTGATCTCGGCTTTGAACCACCAGCTCTAGGAGGGGGTCTGAATCGTTGGAGCTTGGATCTGCCGCTTCAGACTGCGCCGATTCAATAAAGTCCAATGCTTGGGCGAGAAGGCCTTTCAAACGTTGAAGAACAGGGTCAATGGCTAGTTGCAGTTTTTCTTCATTGTCGCCCTCAAAGGAACCTGCCCATTCGTCGATGGTGATGTTTCTGGGTTTACACTCCGATGATTGTCCAGTGTCGAGCGATCGCATGGCCATATCGTTCGGCGGTGGGGAACTTCCGTTTTGGCTCTCCGCGGGCTCGGACTCTTTTAACTGTTCCGTGGCGACCAGCTGCTTTGAGGTATCCTTGGAATTTGAAAGTGCTTCGTCACTCGTTGAGTCCCCGTATTCACGTTCAGATTTCTGGCTCTCATCCGGTGACTGGGCCAGATTGTCGAGGGTGTTCTCTGAATCTTCAGGATCAGAATTGGCCTGGCTCTCACGGGTATCGGTCACGGAAATCGCGTAGGATAGTTGGTCCCCCTGTTCTAGGGCGAATTGGCTAAGATCAAGTTCAATTTCTTTGCGAATAGATTTCTCTCCCTGTGCTTCCTTAAGGTCGATGGGAAGCCGAGTCGTGAGCTCATTGCCTTCGTTGTCAGTCTGAGACACTATGATAGCCGCTTCCTTAATTCCAAAATCATCGTTTGCCTCAAATTCAATCGCAACGGTATCGTTCGCTTTTCGTGCCGTATCTCTAGTAGGATCGAGGACCCGAACCGTGGGGGGGAGATCTTGATAGACGATGAAGCGGCTTCGTGGCTTCGTCTTGTTCTCTAAGTCATGGGCATTTCTCAATACCGCCTTGAATGCCATGGTCGCTTTAGGTTGCTCCACAAAGCGATACCATCCATCGTCAGTCAGGGTAAGCGGTTGAGGGGCTTTATCATCGATTTCGAGACGCAGCTCAGTGAGCGGCTGATCTGCCTTGAATTGTAGGTCAACCTTGCTCCCATCAAGGATGCGAAGTCGATGGGGGAGGCTGGTCAGCTTCTTGTGTGGCAATTCGCTATAGCTCGGTGCTTCGACGTCGAGACGAATGGCAGTGATCTTCGGCCGGCTGACGGCGGTTACTGCTTGCCAATCCGTTCGTCCATCGCCTGATTGAACTCGAAATTCAAAGGATTCGTTGACCGATTTGATTGGAAAGGCAAAACGGCTTTGGTCGGACTCGTTGCTAAGCATGAGATGCAGCGTTTCTTCTCCGCCGGGACTTCGCATTGAAACATAAGTGGCATCTTCATGGATACGTCCGCTAATCTTGGCCTCGAGCTTGAAGGCCTCACGCAAGGGGACATTTTGCGCTGTGGTTAGCAATTCAATCTTAGTCAGGGAAGCATCGGCGCTCGGTAACCAAAACCGCGTTAGGAGAACTCGCGCCTGTGCCACATCCCAGACCACAAATACGAGGAGCAATGCGCAAACACCTGCTAACCATCTTGATGCTAGTTTCAGAGGTGCGTCCGGGATGATTTTCTCCGCATTGACGTGAAAGTTAAGACTTCGCGCTTCTTCCTTTACTGCGCGTATTAGGCTCTCAGATCCGCGAATATTCTCCGGGTCTTGGTTGTTTGAGAGTTCAGCAACGGTAGACCAACGTTCCTCGAGGTTGGGGGTTGCCTTGTCTATGGTGCGTGCGATATCGATTCCACTTGGCCGTCTGATTAGTGGAATAACAAGCCAGATTGAAAATCCAAGCACTGCGAAACCAAGGCTTCCTAAGGTCATGGTCCATCTTGCCCATGGGCTCAGCCAGCCGATAATCAGGTCGAGCAGCATTGCTGCCAGCATGATTGCCAGGCCGAGGGCAAGGCCTCGCACTAGGCCTTGCAAGCAACGAATCCTAAAATCCCTTCGACGAACCTCGTCCAAGCCTTGGGCAATCTCGCTCGGAATGCCTTGGGAGGGTTTTGAATCTTTCATAGCTTTTCCGATATTATTGGATCATTCATGGATGGATGAAATGGGGCAAGTGTTTTAAACCAGACCGATTAGTTTGCGGCCGATCCATTCCAGGCTGAGGCATCCCACAAAGATCCATAGGTATTTCCACTGATTCCAAATTGGAATGCGTTTCGTGGACTCTGTGATCTTGGGGGCGAGGTCAAGGTTAGCGATCGCTGTCTCCAGAGCGGCAGGCGGTAGCAATACTCCATTGCCAGTACGTGCGACCTGGTTGAGTAGGGCTAAATTGCATAGCGGATGACGAAACTCAAGCGCGCCACTCGGATCAATGTTGACGATGGTCTCTATCTCCCCATCATAGCCTTCCGACGCTAGGAGGGCTGGGATAGGATCTCCGCCAAGAGTCAGCTTGACCTTTCCGGTTGGGGCACCATTAAGATTGCCTTCATAGGTTCCAGGCCGCGCCGGATTTTCGTTTAGCAGAATTTCGCTAATCAATGATTCTCCCTGGGTCACCGTAACCCGTGGTGCTGCCCCAGAAAAAACACTTCCGTCGAGGCGATAGAGCGACCCCGTGATCCGAATGGGTTCTCCCCGTTCATAGCTGCTCTTGTCCGTGGCAAGGCGGACTGTTCGTGACCCTTCCGCCAGATCTCGGGCAATCGACCAGCGAAGGAGTTGGCCCCAGAAGCGATGATGGTGGCGATCTCCCTGGCGATATCGCAATTGATAGCTGATTGGGGCGGAGAGATAAACCACCCGACCGCGTCCGACATAATGCCATGAGAGATAAGATCTAAGAGGCGCGTTGGACGATCGCCCTTGAGCGTTTATTTCTGTAGCCGCTAAAAGACTGTGGCCGGTCGGCTTAAGTTGAGAATATTCTGAGAGACTATAGACGGGAAGGCGTCGACTCATTTCTCGCCATAGGGAATCACTTGCCACGCTGGATGACTCGAGTTGGACCGGCATGGTGTAGGAGCCTTCGGGTGTCACACTCAGAGAAAAACCTTGGTCTTGTCTGATTGGGTGATCTCCTTGCTCGACGGGTAATAGTGATTCTAGAGGCTGGTTTTCAAAGGCGCTCGGCATGTTTTCACGCCCAGCAATGACAATGAGATTACCTCCGTATTCCGTGACGTAGCGACGAAGCAACTGTTGATGCTCCAGCGTTAGCTGCTCGGGACGGACATCTCCCAGAATGATGATTCGATAACGCATCCACTGTTCATAATCGAACGGGAATGTCGGTGGCGAGACCATGCGTCCTCGACTGCTGTGCCGAGGTTCGAAGATCAGTTGCTCATATTCCACACGTTCATCGCGATCAAACAGGTTCACCAGATAGCGAAATTCCCATCGGGGAAGATTGTCAGCAATGAGCACACGAATTTTGTCTTCCATCACGTGAATGGATAGCTTGTTCAGATTGTTCTCTGTTGATTTCTCATCTTCAAGAGCCTGGATGCGTACTTGAAATTCGTGGCGTCCCAACTGACTGGCTTTCCACTTTAGCTGTATTCTTGAATCAAAGATCTCCCTGCGAATGGCGATGGTTTGTTGATCGACGACGGCGCCATCGGCCAAAAGTTCTGCACGCACTTGTTCGCCCGAACAGCGATAGGCCGTAATCATCGAATCGACCACGACCATATCATTCTGATACACCGCACGCGGAGCCAAGGTATGATGGAGAATGACATCTCGCGGCATCTTGGTGTTTCCAATCGGTACAATGAATAAGGGCACTTCCGAAAGGTGCCCGGCGACTTTAGTGGGATCATCGCCGCTATTGTGCCCCCCATCCGTGAAGACGAGGGCTGCCTCCAGTTGGCTGTCGGCAGAGTCCATCGCTATTTGTTGCAATGCTGAAGAGAGGTCTGTGCTGGCCGCATACTCACGATCGGAGTCCTCCAATTTACTTGATTTTGATAGAGGGTGGACCTGGTCTCCGAATTGATATCGCGCGATATGGGCTTTTTCTTCTAGTTCTGCGAGCCAGCCTCCTTCAGCCTTCTTGAGTAGCTGGTGCACTTTGTCAGAGCGTGAACGGGAAGACCCCTGTTCCAAACGACCCAATAGGGGGCGCGTTGGTACGGCTTCCTTCGTCGCCGCGATGCGATCAGTAAGGTTGCCCAGGTTTCTCACGATTGAGTTCCACTCCTCGGCAAACTGCAGCGCTAGTGTTCCATCGCCATTGGAAAGAGCGGTTCGCATGGCTGTTCCACTCGGGGAGTTCAGACTCTGGGTATCGAGCTGGGTGGCCAGCATTCTTAGTGACTCTGCTTGATCCGAAAGCTCTGGCGGCAAGGAATTGGCTAGACTTCTCAATTCATTGGCACTTTCGTCTATCTGCAGTGCGAGTTTCTCAAACTCAGATTCCATGCTCTCTAAGGCGTCTCCTTGCGGTAGGGACCGGACCATAGAACGAATCTCGGCACCGATGTTTGCTAATCGGCCCATCTCTTGATCCATACTTCGAAGTAATTGAAGTTCGGGCAGATTTTCATCGAGCCAACGGAGATTGTTGCCAGATTCATCGATTGGATCGACGAGTTTCATGCTGGCCGATTGATCCACCAAGATAGCGATCGATTTTGTGACCCGATTCGAAAGCAACTGGACGTAAGTGGGCCCCAGAAGCATCCACATCAGAGCCATTAAGGCACCGATTCGAAGCAGGGTGAAAACCGGAATCCATTTCGATCGATCGGTATGTTCATAGTCTCGCTTTCCGAGCCAAAGGGTGAGTCCGATCAATCCTAGAAAGATAGGGATTCCTATCCATAGCCCTAGAGGTCCCTCGAAAATGAGTTGCTGAAGGACGTTTGTTGTTTCGTTCTCTGGCACCTCGTTCATCCTTCCATTGTGACGGCCGCTATCTTTGGATTGCGCTGGTAGGTGCACCATGCCGCCAATACGAGTTCTCCAACCACCAAGGCAAGCAGCGTCACCAAGAGCGAGTTGGCTATCGGAGTGGTTGGGATTTCCAACTCGAGGTCACTGGGCACACTGAGATTCCTGCCTCCAATTTGGAATCCGGGCATTTGTGAAATCTTTGAGAGTGCCGCTGCATCGAGTTTTGCCAGCGTTGATTCGTTGGGATCCCTGATGACGACAAACGGCGATCTTTGTCCATTGGCCGCGGAGGTGACTGTATAGGTTCCTGGTTCCTGAGTTTTGGTGAAACGGAATACCTGCTTAGGGGAATTTTCTTGGCGATTTATGTCGAGCGTCGTGTCATTGGGCAATTGAATGGAGAGCTCGCCCTGCGCTGCAGTCATTGAGGCATCGAGCAGAATCGCTTCTCCTAGAGCGAGATTGTGTCGAGGAAACGAAGGGGCGGCTAAATACCAAATCCATTCATGCACCATTGCGACATAGGACTGGCAGACTGGAAAATTACTCCACGTCAAGCCGAGTGGAGTAGCCAGGAAAATCGCTCGCCCGCGCCCAATTCCTTGTTCGACTGCCAAGGCATCGCCATGATCGATCCGAAGGAGAACGGATGTCTCCAAGGCTTGAAGTTCGTCAAACTGATGCCGTCGAAACACCTGGACGCGATCGATATCTAGTCGTTGCAGGTCAGCCAACAGTTGAGTTGCTGGATGGGATTCATTCGGGGGTTGAAGATGCTTGAATGCTTCCCGATTGTCAGGATCGCCAATCGTCGTAATGAGTGGGAGAGGGGATAGCCCGACGCCATCTCGATACCAGGTCTCGTTAAACTCGCTTGGGGTGATAGCGTCGCCAAGCGAAACCCAGAGCCCACCACCATTCTGTACGTAGCTTTGTAGTTTATCAGAGACAGAACGAGACAATCGATGGGGATTAGCGAGAATGATGCAGCGATAGGATTCCAGCGTTTCCTGTGCTAGCTCAGAGGTCGAAACAAGTTTTGGCAAGAACCCGGATTGCCACGTAGGGCTTGCCCCGGAGCCTTCTTCTTGAAAACCCAGACTGGCGAGCAGGTAGCCAACATCCGTGTTTAGAGGGTCTGCTTGCGATGAACCATCCACGATAAGAACAGGGAGGGAATCGGTGATCGTGAAGATGAGATGGGCTTCGTTGTCTTCGTCGAGCACATCTCTGATGTCGATCTCACACCAGAGATCAAAATGTCCGGTTGCGTCAAAGGTATGGGTAACACTAACGGTCATTAAGCTCCCCGGAGCCAACGGGGGGATGCTCGAAATTCCAAGCGACTCGTCCTCCGAATACCAGTGCAAAACGCTCGCCGCTGTTGCCTTGGTACCACGATTGTGAACCAGTGCCTCGACTGTCACCGGTTGATTGATTGCAGTGACCGTTCGGACGGTTCTTAGCTCGTCTACAGAGAGATTGGCTTGCTCGGAGACCGCCTGGTCGACGAAATCGAGATTGATCAAAGTCGGGCGTTCCTGAGCTTCAACCAGTCGATTAATTTCGGCCCAGGGGGTGGCATCATTCATTGCCCACCCTACCGATTGCCCATCGCTGAGCACGTTGATGATGCGAATCATTTTCTCCTTATCCTCGGGGGTGTCCAAGACCCGATGAATTGCAGCGGTGAGATTGGCTCCTCCCAGGGTTGGTTCAAGCTGCCTGATCTGTGATCGAATGCGTCGGATTTCCGAAGGGTTGGCCTCGACGGGTAGTTCCTGCATCCATACCGGATTATCCCCAGCAATGATAACTTGAAGCGTGTCCGAGGGGCTAAGCTCTTCGAGAAGTCCATCCATTTTGTCTAGCATGCGATCGAAGAGAATCTCTCCCTCTTCATTCGCCGCCATCGACAAGGAGGGGTCAATCACCAAGACGACCGAACGCGGACCGCTGTGGCCCAGCCAGGTTACTGGAAGTAGAGGGCGGGACAGGGCCCCCACAATGAATAGGATCGCCAGAATCCGTAACAAAAGAAGCAGAAGATCGCTCATTTTCCAAAGACGTCGCCGCCTCGTACTAGCGGGTGCAAGAAATTGCATTGCCCCCCAGTTGAGCACCTTCTGCTGTCGCCGGTTCAGGAGATGGATTCCGATTGGGATCGCCACGAGCGGGAGACCAAGGAGAAAGATGGGACTGAGGAAACTCATCTTACTGTACCTTAACCCGGGCTGCTCGTCGTTTGAGGTAGTGGGCTAAGGCTTCCCCTAGATTTCGATCGGTGGGCATTGGGACGTAGTCACATCCTAGTTCGCCACAACGCTGCTTAAGTTGCTTTAGGAAGGTCTGAACATTGGCAAGATACTCTTTACGAACGAAGGCGGGGTCCAGATCTAGTTTCATGCCGAGTTGTTCCAAACAGCGAAACCGCGACCACCCGGAAAACTCAAAGGTTAGTTCTTCCGGTGCCATGATATGGAATAGAATCACATCATGCCCTCGAGTTCGAATCATCTGAAATACTTTGGCCAGATGTTCCACATCATCAAAACAATCAGACAGGAGAACAATCAGTCCGCGGCGCTTCATCCGGCGAAGAACCTTTTGTAGATTGTCGGCTAGCGATGTCTCGCCCTGGGGCGACGCGCTCTTCAATTCACTGAGCAGTGACTGGAAATGATTTGGAGTAGAGCGGGGCGGGATATAGGCGCGTAAATCATCATCGACGACCGCTAACCCCGCTGCGTCACTCTGCCGCAGAACCAAGCGGGTGAGACAGACAGCAAGGGCCCGGGCATAGGCAAACTTCGGTGGTGCATTGAGCCCAAATTTCATGGAGCCACTCGCATCGAGGACGACCAAGGTCTGAAGGCAGGTTTGCTCGATGTACTGCTTGATGTAGTAGCGATCACTTTTGGCATAGACCTTCCAATCAATCTGCCGGATTTCATCCCCCATTGTGTAGGCACGATGCTCGGCAAATTCAGCGCTTCCTCCCTTCAGTTTGGATTTGTGTCTTCCAGAGAGAATCCCATCGATGACGCGCGTCGATAAGAGCTCCAGGTTTTCAACCTGGGTCACATCGCCAGGATTGATCAAGCCTGCAATTTCAGCGGGAGCCGGCATAACTTCGTCTTTGCAGCGGACGAATTAACCGCGATGCGGTGATACGATTCGCATTTCCTGCACGAGATCCCGGACAATATCATTGGCAGTTTTGCCCGCGGCTTCCGCATTGAACGTTGGCACGAGACGATGCCTAAGCACTGGAGGCGCTACCGCGCAGATGTCGTCCGTCGTGGTGTGAAATCGTCCCTGAAGAATCGCCCGTGCCTTGGCTGCCATGATTAGGCAAATACTTGCTCGAGGTCCCGCGCCCCAGTTGATCATATCCTCGCTAGCCACAGTGCCATTCCCGGCGCCTGTGCCTGGGCGGCTTCGTCGAGCAAGGTCGACCGCAAATTCGTAGACATGATCTGCCACAGGCACTTTCCTTACGAGATCCTGCAAGGCGATGATTTCGTCTCCCGTGATCACTTCCTTGGTCTGAAAGCGGTAGCCGGTCGTCGCTCGTTTGACGATGTCTATTTCGTCAAGACGCTCGGGATAGCCAACTTCAATTTTAAGCATAAACCGGTCTAGTTGCGCCTCTGGAAGGGTGTAAGTGCCTTCTTGTTCAATGGGATTCTGTGTCGCCAGAACGAAAAATGGATCCGGAAGCGCATGGGTCGCGCCGGCAACGGTCACTTGACGTTCTTGCATTGCTTCAAGCAAGGCGCTCTGCGTCTTCGGAGGCGTACGATTGATTTCATCAGCCAAGACAATATTGGCGAAGAGCGGTCCCTTAATGAAGCGAAAGAAGCGTTTTCCGGTGGTGTTGTCCTCCTCAAGAATCTCAGTTCCCGTGATGTCAGACGGCATCAAATCGGGGGTGAATTGGATCCGGCGAAACGAGAGATTTAAGAGCGATGACAGCGTGGATACGATCAGGGTTTTCGCCAATCCGGGAACGCCCTCGAGCATACCGTGGCCCCGGCATAGGATTATGATCAGGAGTTGTTCAATGACATCATCTAGCCCAACGATCACCCCTTTCATTTGCTCATTGAGCTCCTGATAATGGCGGTGAAGCTTTTCTACGGCCTCGACATCGTTCCCTTGATTCTCTGTAGGTGCAATATGGCTCACAATTTCCCTTTTCGTGTCAGACCGATTTCAGCAAAAAACGCTCAATAATATTATTGTATAACAACAGGATAGCTCATCGTTGATGGCTCAAAGGCGCTGCAATCCGGCTAGCATAGATAAGACTACCCAGTTGGAGCGATTATTGTTTCGATTATTGATTGGAATCTCACCGATCAAGAAAATCGGGTAGATACGATTCCGCCGGGGAGGTGGATGTGTTTCGGTTGATTCGAGAGTGTTCGAGCCGTTGATCGGCAAGCGCTTTATAGGAACCTGTTGAGATACGGTCCTCTCGATCAGGGCCCGTTGCGACGACAATGGCCGAGTTCCAGAGGAGTCCTTTGTCCTTGGCATTAACGGCGAAACATCGGGTTTGACAAAGGCCGCAGCCGACACAGGCTTCGGCCCTGACCTGGGGCGCTAGGAATCCGCTGCCTTCGAGTGCTTGGCCATCGTCGCCGATTTGAGTGTGAACCCGGATGAATTCAATCGCGTCGTAACCCGCAGCCGTGCACTCATCCACACAAAGTTGGCAATCCTCTTTCCCGGCTAAGGGCAGGCATGTCTCAGCGTCTAGGATGGCTAGGCCCATTCGTGCGTGGCGTTTCTCCTCCAGTGGCAAGGCTCGGATCGCTCCGGTAGGGCATACCTGCCCACAAGCATTGCAGCTTGGCTCGCAACCCGCCCAATCGGCAACCACTTCCGGTGTCCAAAGCCCTTCCCAACCCTGTTTGAACCCTTCTGATTGTAGCACGTTGTTGGGACAGACCTTAAAGCACTCGCCACAACGGATGCACTGCTCAAGGAATGCGGGTTCTGGCACACTACCAGGCGGTCGGACGGGCAGTTGATGGTCCGCTAAGAGTGGGTGACTTGCTTTGAACTGCCAAGCCGCAGCAGCACCGGCGGCGATGCTAACGCCGCCCCCAAGCGCCGAGGCTAGAAACCCGCGCCTTCCCATGATGGTTTCTCCCGTTGGCGGCACGTTGATCGCTTTCAAACGGGTGATGTCCCATCGGTCGACGAATTTAATCGCATGGGTGGGACAGACGCCTCCGCAGGTTTGACAGAGGGTGCAATCCGCTGTCCGGGTCGTAAAGTCGGGTTTAATGGCGTCAAAGGGGCAGATCTCGACACATTTATTACAGTGAATACAGGATTCCTCTACTTTGCGCTCGCTCGCTCGGAACAGATTGCCGATCGAAAAAACAGCGCCGCTTGGGCAAATATATTTGCACCAGAACCGGGGCTTAAGAAAACCCAAGGCGAGAACGCCTACAAAGAGGAGGATCGATAGAATCTGCCCTCCATTGATTGCGGGGACTTGGTGCCAGCCACGCGCAAAGCCATCCTGCAAGGGAGCAAGTGTGAATAAGAGCCCGCGGGTAAGAACGGGAATTGCTGCCGCGAATCCTGATAAGAGCACTCCAAATCCTGCCGCTACGAGGATTCCAAGGAGCAGGTAGTATTTCAAATGGACCCACCAGCCGGTAGGGCTCACCCGGAACCGTTTCACGCGTCTTCCGATCGCCCAATCGAAAAAGTCAATCAAGGTTCCCAGCGGACAAAGGTAGCCACAAAATCCTCGGGGTACGAATACGCACAGTACGAGAATCGTTCCCGCAGCTGTCAGGGACCAAATCCAACTACGACTAGCCAAGGCCGTGGAAAGACTGACGAGGGGGTCGAGGACAAGAAACACTTCCACAGGGATTCGGTTCTCTGCTTGAAAGGTATCAGCATAGTGAGACGGCCAATGCTCGGGCGAATGGGGTGATAGTTTCCAGGGACCAAAGCTAAACGATAGCAACTCCAATTGAGGGGGCGGCATTTCATCAGCGGGAAACAGGACCACCTGGCCCGTGCTCGTGGAGGCAACGTCGAATCGACCGAGGTATGCGTTTTTAGCCTGCCCGGTATCAACAGCATGCCATTGAGAGCCGATGGGAATTTCGTCGCTACCGCCCCCTTCGCCAGCGAGGAGAATCCTTCCCGTTTCCACATCGACCTCTAAGGGGGTCCATCCTGAATGGGTTTGCGCGGGATGGGCTCGATACGGCCAGCAAATATAAAAAAAGAGGAAGAGAAAGAGGACAAAGCAAAGCCCTTGAATGATCCGGCGAAGCGGGGATGACTGCCATGAGGGACCTAGCTTTCTTAACCAACGACGAAGTAGCCCAACTTTTCTTGGGTGCGGGACAGATAGGAGGCCTGAGGGCAGGAGTGTGGCTATCTTTCTATAGAGCAAACTCCGGCGTCGAGTGGCTTGCCCCTTCTTGGGTTTGGCTAGGAAGGGTAAAAAATGATCGATGCGCATTCTACTTATTGCACCCCCTGGGCCATCGCCTTTGCGGTGGCTCGAATCACGGCTTCGGACGTAACGGTCGCTCCGCTAATGGCATCGATTCCTTTAACACTCTGCTTCTTTATGATTTTCTCAACGGTTGCATCGACGGCATGATAATATTGTTTGTCGCTTAGACTCGTGATGGTGACCGTCTTCAATTCACCGTTGGCGACCTGCGTTTTCAAGTGAACATTGCCCGCATAGCCGTAGCTCTTGTCTTCGTAGGTGCCTTCAGTCACCTTCTTAAAGTCTAATTTATCGAATAATTCAATCAGCTCGATGGTGCCTTCCGCTCGACGTCGATTGCGATCGATTTGGTCACGAAAGGGTCCTTGAGCTACCATCTCCAAGGTTTTCCGATAGTAGGCGACGGCCGGGTCGTAACGTTCGGCTGCCCGAAGCGCATCGCCAGCCAAGAGGTATACCTCGCTAGCTTCGAGTCCTGCTTGGAGTGCTGTCTCAGCGAGACTGACGGCCTTATCTGTTTCGGAGAGGTCGCCCCAGAGCTTGATGACGCCATAGGTGAGACGGGCCTGAGAAAGAAGAGATACAGCCATGGCACGATTTCCAAGGCGCCAATAGCACTCAGCCAATCTCGCGGGGCTATCGCTGGAAAGGAACCGCGGGCTGGTCGTCACCTTTGCATTCTGCCACCAAAAAGCAGCCCTAGCGTAGTCGTCGAAAAACTCGAAATACATTCTTCCCAGTTCGTTCATGATTTTCGCCAGCGTTTCTGGACGCCCTTTGTTCTCTTGCAAGAGATGATGCATCAGGCGGATTCCCATCCCGTAGCGGGATCGATTTGAATTGATAATATCCCAGATATAGTGCTCGACGTTTCGGGTGTAATTCCAAGTCGGGGGTTTCGTGTCGGGCCAACTAAGATCCAAGGTTTCTGGGAAATCAAGGGACGCGTTCTGGAACCATGGAGGAGCGACTCTTCCTTGTTGGTTGATAAGGGTTCGAATTTGTTTAGGCGTCCTCTGGATGAAGGCTGAAGTAGTCGCTAGTTCGCCCACGGAATCCTCCCTTGCTTGATTCGTTGCGGATTTCTCGCTGGAGATCTTAGTGGAAGCATTGAATACCTTCCGCACTCCATCAACGGTCAGGGCTTTCACTCGACTGAGAGGATAGGAGCGTTTCAGTTTTCTGGACCCGGCATTGATTTGAATCGTGACGGACTCATCTGTAAGCGAAAGGACCTCACCAGCCAATGCGATTCCACTCTTGAGTTCGATTCGATCTTCCGCCAGCAAAGCCGCGACATTACCGCTCAAAAGCAGCCCTGCGACAATAGGAAGGAATCTGAATACCAATCTTGTTTTCATTCGAGCCTGAGCGTGCCTCTGATACTAAGAGAAGCACGTTCTGGGTCGAATCAAAAATAGCCTCAAGAATTCTCCGCTCGGATTTTGCCCTTCCAAACGGCTTCAGCATGTCTCGACCGGCATCGAAAGGAGATTTCTTGGAAACGACGTGACGGCTACCAGTGTTTGAGATAGAGCTTAAGAGATGCCAACAATTACTCGAGTCAGGGCGATTGACGCCCGCTTCGATTTGCATGACGGAGCGGGTTCCGATGCCATTCACACAGACCCCCAGTATGGCTATGGGGTGACCATCATCGAAACGGATTCTGGTATTGAGGGGAGCGGGATCGCCTACACCTTAGGCGGTGGAACGAACCTTGTCTGTGATGCGATCGAGCTGTTGTCGGAGTCTCTCGTAGGCAGGGAAATCGAGGAACTGATGGCGAACTTCGGGCAAATCCAGCGAGAGATTGCCGAGGAACCTCGAATCCGTTGGTTAGGGCCCCACAAGGGTGTGATCCATCTGGCTCTATCGTCACTTAGCAATGCGTGTTTTGATCTTTGGGCGAAGTACCGCGCGATTCCTCTCTGGAAATTGCTGCTCGAGCTGCCCTCTGAAAAGCTGGCCGACTTGGTAGATTTTACATACTTAGAAGATGTCCTTCCGCGAGAGCTGTTTGTTTCCATTCTCGAAGATCAACGCGGAAGTCGAACCGATCGGGAACCCGTATTGACGTCTGGCTATCCAGGATATGATACCTCCGTTGGATGGATTCAATATTCTGATTCGGTCGTCCGCGACAACGTAAAACGAGCGATTGAAGCCGGCTTTACTGCAATGAAGCTCAAAGTTGGACTCAAAAACTCAGATGAGGATATCCGGCGGGCCACCTTAGTCCGAGAAACAGCAGGGGACGACGCAACCATCATGCTCGATGCCAATCAGATATGGTCCCTTCCAAAGGCTATCGAGGTGGGGACGCGGCTCAATGCGATCGCTCCTTACTGGATGGAGGAGCCGACCGAGCCAGACGACATTCTCGCGCACCAAACCCTGGCAAAAGCGCTCGACCCAACCCCCATCGCCGTCGGTGAAGCCGTGTCGAATCGGATTCTGTGGAAGAATTTCTTTCAGGCGAACGCCGTAGGAATCTGCCAGGCCGATTGCACCCGATTGGCAGGTGTCAGCGAATACCTTGCCGTATCGGTGATGGCAAAGAAATTCAATGTGAGGGTCGTCCCGCACGTGGGGGATATGGGGCAGATTCATCAACACTTGGTCTTCTTCAATCATATTGCTCTTGGGCATCCGAAATTGTTCTTGGAGCATATCCCTCATCTCAGAGAGCATTTCGTGGTTCCCGCGAATGTAAGCGATGGCGTCTACCATGCGCCTCAGGAACCTGGCTGCAGCACTGATCTTAAGATGGCGCAATCCCCATGAGAGTAGGAGGGGGAGCCCTGTTCCTTGCCTGATTATTTCAGTGGATTGCAGAGCCGCATTCGAGTACCGTCAACTAAATCTCATTTACCTCGATGTCTTATCGCAGCGTTAGTTCTGGTTCTCAATTCACTGGGCCGTGGCACTGGGGCGTTTTGCTCTTCGCTCATTGTCTTGGTATCCTGCCAGCACAAGGAGACACGAAGGAGGCGTTCTTTGAGCGGCAGGTGCGTCCTCTTCTGATTGAATCCTGTTACGAGTGCCATAGTGGACAAGCAACTCGTCTGGGAGGCAATTTAAGATTAGATTCCCGGGCGCACATCCTTGCTGGAGGAGATCTAGGACCGGCGGCTGTCGTTGGTAACCCGGATCAAAGTCTCTTGATTCGTGCTATCGAGCACCTTGATGACGACCTCAAGATGCCAAAACGGAGTGAAGCCCTTGGGACTGCTCAAACGAGAACTCTCCGGAAGTGGATTTCCGACGGGCTGGTTTGGCCAGGCGGGCAGCCGTCGATCGACACTCAGCAAGTCGTTAACCGCCGGGGGTTTGATCTCGTCAGTCGTAAAGCACGGCTTTCGTGGATCTGGGATCCGCCTCAGGCCAGCGCTTTACCCGAAGTCATACGTAAGGAATGGCCGCTTGCGGGGCTGGATCACTTTGTGCTCGCGCAGCTAGAATCAAACAATCTGAATCCCAACGAGGATGCCGGCGACTCAGTCTGGCTACGCCGAATCTCTCAAGCAATTACGGGGTTGCCACCATCGCTCACCCTTCAAGAGCGCTTTTCAGCTAAGCCCAAATCGCTTCGCCACGGCTTTGCGGTCGACCAACTTCTTGCCTCACCTCGCTTTGGTGAACGTTGGGCTCGGCACTGGATGGATCTGGTGCGCTACGCCGAATCTCGGGGGCACGAAAGCGATTACATAATCGCGAATGCCTATCACTACCGCGATTACCTTATTCGGGCGTTCAATGATGATTTGCCTTACGATGAATTCGTCACAGAACATCTTGCGGGAGATCTAATCCCAAATCCCAGAGCCACCGCGAACGGACAGGGGAACGAATCCATTCTTGGGACGGGATGGGCATTTCTTGGCGAGGAAGTGCATTCACCGGTCGATATTCGGCAAGATGAATGCGATCGGATTGATAACAAAGTGGATGTCCTGAGTAAGACCTTTCTTGGACTAACGGTTGCCTGTGCCCGCTGCCATGACCATAAGTTCGATGCAATTTCTCAACAGGACTATTACAGCCTTTCAGGCTTCTTCCTCAGTTCTAATTTTCAGCAAGTCCGATTTGAAACGCAACAGGCCAACAGACAAGTTGCAGAGCGATTGGATGCGCTCCGCTCTTCGTACCAATCGAAGTATTGGAAAGCCTTCGCTAGCACTTTTTCTACGGAAATCGAATCCGTCGGCCAGCCGGGCGGTGACCTCGCATCCCATTTACCTAGCAATGCCACAGAGATTGTTTCATTCAGGGACACGGGCTTGAAAGGGGCCCGACTGATCGGCCCAGCGCTTCGATTCCTACCCCGGGGAACCTGGTTTATCAGCGGCGCGGATTCGCAACGGACCCAGATCGCTTCACGCCCCGCAGTCCAGCGGGATCCTGCCTGGACAGGACTTAGTCTGAAACCTAGCAATCAAAAGGATGCCGGCTCCTTGGATGCCACTTCGCGTTCGAACGGGATGCTGAAGACCAAACGATTCCGGTTACAATCCGGCAGGATTCGCTATTTGATCCGCGGCAGTGTCAAAGTCTATGCTGCGGTGGATTCCCATCTCATGGTGGCTGGACCACTTCACGGGGCACTTGTTAAGAC